>CAMYKF010000509.1 GCA_947258905.1 uncultured Pirellulaceae bacterium
TTTTTTATTTTTATTTTTAGACGACCGTTTCTCAGGCTCCTCTGAATCGTCTAGAGGTCCTAGAATATCACACGGTACATCCAGTGGTTCTTTCCAAACAATACCAGTTCTGGGCGAGTTGTCATGGACACACTTACCCCTAACTTCTTTAGTCCTGGCATTGGTGCCATCATCGAAATGTACGGCTATTCCGTTTCATCTTCCAACCCAAGCCGTTAACACCTAGTCCTAGACATGCGGACCATCGTTGTAGTTGGCACCATGGGTTCCGATCCTTACGCCGGAATGGCTTGGATGCACATGCAGATTGTCGCTGGACTACGACGCCTTGGTCATGATGCATACTACTTTGAAACCACATCCGCATGGCCGTATGATCCAACGCGCTGTGCGCGAGTTCGTGATTCCGATTACACGATTCCCTACCTCAAGAAAGTGACCGAGAGTTTTGGGCTCGGTGACTACTGGGCCTACCGCCACAGCTATACAGATAAGTCATGGGTGAATCTGAGCCGCAGACGAGGCGAGGATCTGTTGGCCCACGCCGACGCTGTTTTCAACGTTGCCGGTGCAACACGGTTTGCCGAGGAATACCTGGACGTTGGTCGGCTCATTTACTTTGGGACCGACCCGGTGACTCACGAGATCCAATATTTAAATGGTCAAGAAGACATCGTAAATCTCGTGGACGAGCATGACGAGTTCGTCACCTACGGAGAGAACATTGGCAATCCTGACTGTCCGTTGCCACCATTTGAAAACTTGCGGGCCAGAACCCGCCAGCCGATCTTGCTGGATTTGTGGCAGGGCGACCGACTGACTGGAAGGTTCTACAACACGGTCTGCAACTGGAGGCAAACCGGCAAAGACATCCGGTTCAACGGCGAAATTTACCACTGGAGCAAACATCACGAGTTTCTCAAATTCCTCAACCTGCCAACGCGAATAGGACGGCCCATTGAGTTAGCAATGGGATTGAGTAACATAACCAACGAAGATCAAGCCATACTCAAGGCAGCAGGCTGGCAATTGGTTGACGCCCATGCATTTACTACGGAACCTTGGGCATACCGCGACTACGTTCGTAGGTCGCGAGCCGAGTTCACTGTTGCCAAGGACCAGAATGTACGATTGCGGAGCGGTTGGTTCAGCGAACGCAGTGCTTGTTACCTCGCCGCTGGGCGGCCGGTCATCACTCAAGACACTGGATTCGGCGTGAGCCTCCCAACCGGCCGGGGCCTGTTTGCTTTCAATACCATGGACGAGATTCTGGCGGCTCACAACGCCATTGAATCGAATTACCAACGGCATAGCCGCGCTGCGCAAGAGATTGCCGAGGAATATTTCTGTGCCAAAAAAGTACTGGCCAAATTGCTTGACGATCTAGGACTTTGACCATGCCGACACGCAAGCGGCTCATCGTGAACGCTGACGACTTCGGCCTGAGTACGGGTGTCAATGTCGGCATAATTACCGCACACCAGGAGGGAATCGTTACCAGTGCGAGCCTGATGGTGCGGCAGCCCGCAGCCGAGGCGGCGGCGGCCGAGGCAAAGCGCCATCCGCAACTCAGTCTCGGCTTGCACCTCGATTTGGGCGAATGGACGTTCCGTAACGGAACATGGTCACCTGTCTACGAAGTGGTTCCTCTCGATGACGCGGTAGCCGTGGAGGAAACGATCGATCAGCAATTATCACGATTTCGTGGACTCGTGGGAACCAGCCCCAGCCACCTTGACTCGCATCAACATGTTCATCGTCGCGAGCCGATCCGCTCGATCACAATTGAAATCGCCCAAAAACTGGGGATTACGCTCCGCCACTGTTGCCCGGCGATTCGTTATTGTGGAGCATTTTATGGTCAGACGGACGAAGGCCGCGCCCTGCCCGAGGCAATTGGCGTTGAGCAGCTGGCGGGCATTTTACGGGCACTGCCCGAAGGCGTTACCGAGTTGGTATGTCACCCCTCGGCGGACAACCGACTTACGGGCATGTATCGAACGGAGCGTGGTCTGGAGCTCAAAGCTTTGTGCGATCCGCGCGTGCTGGTAGCAATCGAGGAGACCAATATCGAACTCTGTTCTTTCCACAACGTCGTTCCAACTTTCCCATCATCCGGGGGAATTTACCAGTGAAGCTACTTGTCGCAGGTTGGTTTAGTTTTGAACACATGGGCGCGTCGGCCGGCGATTTGTTGACGCGCGATCTGGTTTGCGGGTGGCTCGATCAAGCAGGATTCTCCTACGATGTCGCCCTGGTTCGGCCGTTTGAAGGGGGCGTTGATTGGCGCTCTGTTTCGCCGGAGGATTACTCATCCGTCGTATTTGTTTGCGGTCCATTGGGAAATGGACCGCCCGTAGCAGAATTCTTGGATCGATTCAATCAATGCCAACTGCTGGGATTAAATCTTTCCATGCTCGAGTCGCTCGATCATTGGAATCCATTCGATTTGCTAATCGAGCGAGACAGCTCGGCAACGGCTCGCCCAGATCTGACGTTTCTGACCCGACCGAAGCAAGTTCCGATTGTCGGCCTGGTCCGGATCGATGCCCAACCGGAATACGAAAATAAAGATTGCCGTGAGCAGGCCGAAACGATGATTGAACATCTGATTTCGACGAAAGAGATGGCAATTGTCCCCATCGATACGC
>CAMYKF010000510.1 GCA_947258905.1 uncultured Pirellulaceae bacterium
CAGTGACGAACTAAAAAATCGTTCCGTGGTCCGTTGTGCTTCTCCACCATGCAGTGCGATGGCTTCGACCAGTGTGGCAGCCCGGCCATCATGCATGTACGGAGCCGAATCGGCGACACCCCATAGCGGTGGAGTCCGCCATTCCTGGGCAATATTGGTATCCGCTGACTGACTTACAAAGCCTGATCCGCCATAGGATCCGGAGGTGCGCTGTGGCATTGGTATCTTGTCTCGAGCCAGGGTGGCGATCAAAACTGGCAGTTCCACGCCCGCTGTGGCCGGCACCGGATCGGCCAGTTCCGCTCCCATATCGTGCAGCAGCAAATCCGAGTAGAGGCCGTTCACTTCGCCCAGCTGTGGCTGGTGACATGCGGCGCAGCCGACACGCCGGAATTGGGTTTCACCGTCTTTCACTCGTTTGCGAGCGTCAATGTCATCGGGCAGGACCTGACGCGGTCGGGGGAGTGCTTTGACGAATTGGGTCAACGCGTGAACTTCGTCGGCTGTCAAATCCACACCCGGCGCCCGGTACTTTGGCTTACGTGGATCGGGAGTCTGCGGACGGGAATGAACTTCCAGCCCCAGTTCCATGGCACAGGCGTCCAACACGAAATCATCGATGGATGCTGTCTGCCCGCGCCAGCCGAACCGGCCCAGTTGCATGGCGTCACCTTCGCCCACCACGGCGGGGCGACCGGACACATCAACGAAAGTACTGAGAGCGCGATTGAGAATCACGTCGTCGCCAATCTGGTTGATCAATCCGGCACCGAACAGGGCCGTGGAGTTGCGTTGACTGCGGCGGAACTGAATCCGCTGGCCGGCATCGATATTCTGAACCGGTTCCAGTTGCAAGGCGCGTATTGCCAGACGGCCGTTGACATTTTCAGCTCCCTGCCTCAGGTCCACACCGGTCAACTCCATGCGTTTCAGCGAGTAGTCGTAGTCCAGGCCAAACCGGTGCAGGATGATGCTGGATCGCGGCATTCCGTCATCATCGAGAAAGCCCGGATGGAATTCCACCAGATTGTGAATGCCGCGCACCGAGTCGGTTGCGTTACTGAGAAAGTCGATATTTTGCTCGATACCGCCACCGCCGCCGGCACCGCCCTGGTCATGACATTGCAAACAGGAACTGCCATTAAACAACGGCCCCAGACCGTCACCGTTTTTGCTAAGCCGGTCATTCGGTGACCAATGATGGCGAAAGATGGCTTCGCCCGAAGGCCGTGCCTGGGCCAGCAACTGGCCCGCCGGCAATCCAGCCAGCAGGACGATCAGGGCCCCAAACTTCATCAAGTTCTTCATTATTTTTTCCTTTGCCTTTGCCTCTGCCTCTGTCGTTGCAGTGTATTGATTCTGCCCAGTGTCCTCGTCAACTCGGCCAGTGAATCGCGGTGGGTGTGCAGCTTCCAAGAGTCGCCCCGGCTGGTGGCAGCCACGAACATGGGTCGCTTGTCCGCGGGTATGATGATTTCGGAAAAATCATAATGAGCCGCAATGACGGCCACATCGTCCAGTGACACTTCGCGCTCGGCAAACTCATCCAGCAATTCCCCCAATCGCACAGGGGACGCAGGCGGCCACGGATCGTCATCGGTGTATTGATCGATGATTCGCAACATCAACGGGCGGCGGCGGCTGGTCTGGTACTCAACCCATGCCACCAGTTCCTGCTGGTCAGCCGACCACATCCGCATTCCGCAGAGACGCTGCCAGACGATGCGCTGCATTTCTTCACGCTGCGGGCCGGGCTCATGCGACAGCGACACGTGCATCAATTCGCTTTCAAAGGCAGCGTGTTGATTGAGGAAAGCAGTCAGTTGCGCGGCATCGCCCTTATTGAAGGATTCACCGAACCTTTCCAGCAATCGCTGTTGTCGAACACGGGCGAGGGCTTCGATGGCCTGCTGCAAATCGCTGGCCGGGGTGTTTGTTTTTTCATCATCGCGACGCACCTTTTCCAGCGTTTCGAAAAACAGCAGCCCGTCCTTGTCATGAAATTGACGCTCGTGATATTCAGATCGGAATGGTCGATCCTGGTCGGCAAATCGCACGGCCGCCAGATGAGACCAACGTGCCCGCCGATAAAATTCCGCTGCGTCCGGGTATCCGATCAGGCAAAACAACACCTTGCCTCCGGTTTCGCAAAACCAGGTTACGCATTGTCCGGGATCAGGCTCGCGGGAAGACGCCGCGTTTACCGCCTGTCCATCCTCATTGGCCTCACCGGGAGGTTGTAACTGAAGGACATGCGACGGGCCCACATTTTGGGCAACCAGCAAGGCGTGTTGGTCGAGCCATTGACGCGTCCGCTTGTCGATCGCAAATCGTTCGAACAGTTCCAGATCCCGTGATCCGCGAGGAGATGCAAGAAAGTCCGCATGGAATTGAACGACAATCAGGATTCGCCGCTCGTCGTCGTCGACAGATTGCAGGGCTTCGTCGACGTCGTACCACCACGGCGACTGGGCCGAAAGATGATGGCTGCAGAACCCGCAGCCAAACAAGACAATCGCATACAGCAAGCGATTCCACACCACAGCACTGTCCAGGTTGATAGATCGTTTACAGGCCCCTGGAAGTGGTGTGACGGTAAATTATACAGTACTGGTGGTGACTGTCAAAAACACAGACTGCAGGCT
>CAMYKF010000511.1 GCA_947258905.1 uncultured Pirellulaceae bacterium
GTCGGCGTTTTACATTGACAAATACAAGGTCACCAACGAGGACTACTGCAAGTTTCTCAATGACGGCAACGCGGGCTACGCAACGCCGTGGAACCTGCGAATCGGTAAGGCCGTGGAAGGAAAAAACGCGGGCAAGTTCGTGCCAGCCGACAACTCGCTGGCCAAGCATCCTGTAGTGCTGATCAATTGGTATCAGGCCAAAGGGTATGCGGCTTGGGCCGGGAAACGTTTACCCACCGAGGCGGAGTGGGAATACGCGGCGGGTGGCAAGGAAGGGCGAATGTACCCGTGGGGGAACGAGCCGCCCGATGAGACGCGGCTGGATTTCCCCATCCGTTACCAACATCCGGTTCCTGTTGACTGGTACTCCGCGGGCGCGACACCGGAAGGGGTGTTCCAAATGGCGGGCAATTCGGCCGAGTGGTGCGCCGACTACTTCGATCATGTCTCTTACACGAAGGCGCCGCCCAGCGGCGTGGTGATCGATTCCACTGGAGCCGAACAGGCCTTCCAACCTGAAACGTGGTACAAGTATCGCGTAATGTTCAAAGGTTGGTGCAAGGCGAACCGTGCCGAGTACTTCACGTCCACGAAGCGTCATAGTCGCCCGCCATTGGCCGACGCGTCAGCGGGTGTCAGTTTTCGCTGTGTGAAGAGCGCAATGTCGGAAGACGCTGCAACCATAGACAAGACGAGCAAAACCGATGCTCAAGTAACGTCGCCCGATTTGCGAGGATCGATCAGCCGGTGAATGACTTTCGTTGCAGGGGCGTACACCGGAGTTTTTGCAATGTATCAATGGCTCGCACGCGGGCTGTTGTTGACCGCCGCGGTTGGTTTTCGTTGTGTGACCACTAAGTGACCTGTAATCGAGCACGTGAACAACTGATGAAAATCCCTCTGACAGCTGCTTTGCTTCTGCTGGCAAACGTTGCCACCATGAACGTCACCTCCGCAGTAGACCCGCCGCCGTTTGCTAAGGCTCCCTTCAGGGCCCAACAGGCTGCGACGTTTCAACAACAATGGGCCAGTCACATCGACCGCCCCGTGGTTTACACCAATTCGATCGGTATGAAGCTTACTTTGCTTCCGCCGGGCGAATTCACGATGGGCCGAACCGACGAACAATTTGACGAATTGTTGAAAGTCGTTGACAGCGATCCGGAAATGAGGAAGAACCGCGGTGGCATCATCACCTGGTCGATGCTGATGATGCCGGCACATCGTGTGCGAATCACGAAGCCGTTCTACGTGGGTACCACCGAAGTTACCGTGGGTCAGTTTCGACAATTCGCGGAGGCCTCCGGGTACAAGACCGAAGCCGAACAGGGGCTCAATCACGGCAAGGCCTACAAAGGAGGGCGTGCTTTTTCGACCTGGCGACAACCGATGGCCTGGCGACGTGGTTTTCAACAACAAGACGATGAGCCGGTTATGCATCTGTGTTGGAATGACTGTATGGAGTTTTGTAAGTGGCTGAGCGAAAAAGAGGATGTTCAATACAGCCTGCCAAGTGAAGCCGAGTGGGAATATGCGTGTCGCGCCGGTACCCAAACACCGTGGAACTTTGGTGATATTGCCGACTTTGAAAGCGAAGGCCGCAAACATGCAATTTGGTCCGATGGTGGACAGGAATTTGACAAGCCACAGCCTGTTGCGCAGCGCCTGCCCAATGCTTTTGGACTGTATGACATGCATGGCAACATGTGGGAGTACGTTGCCGACTGGTGGCACCGGTTCGCTTACAAGGAAGCTCCGCTGAACGACCCGACCGGTCCAGCCCTGCAGAGTGAAAAAAATGATCTCAGACGAATCGTTCGCGGCAGCTCATTCGACTGGGGACGCTGGGGTGGCGACTCCGCCTATCGAATGCGAATCACGCAAAGATCCAATCAACATCCGCACATGAGCTTCCGCGTGGTGATGCGCATTGAAAACGTTGATGGCGTGCCGCCCGCGGTCGATCCGAATCAGCAGCGTCGCCAGCAAGTACGCGATCCTGGTGCGGATTCCAAGCAAGTGACTTCGTTATTGGAGTCTGGCGCAGATCGAGTGATTGGCGAGTTGGCCCAACAACTCACGCTTGACTTAGGCGGCGATGTAAAGATGGACTTTGTCCTCGTTCCTGCCGGGTCGTTCCTGATGGGATCGAGCAAAGGGCTAAACGACGAACGACCGCTACATCGCGTCGTCATTTCGAAACCCTTTTACATGGCCAGGCACGAAGTGACACAGAGCCAGTGGGAAGCCGTGATGGGCAAGCACAAGTGGTTGTCGCAGTTGACCGAGGGTGACAACGAAATGGCTGGGCCCACCAAGGCAATGAACGTGCTGAGCTGGAATGATTGCCAGAAACTGGTCAGCACGCTGAATCAAAAGTTTCTGCAACATGATGTAGCCTTACCTACCGAGGCGCAGTGGGCGTACGCCTGTCGCGCCGGCAGCACAACCGAATTCAGTTTTGGTGACGACCAGTCGGAGCTGGGTGAGTACGCCTTTTTTCAGGGCAACATGAACTGGCCGGGGCAACCAGGCTTTCGTGGCAAAGCGTTTTATCACGATGTCGGTAAAAAGAAGCCAAACGCTTGGGGACTGTATGACATGCATGGGGGCGTTTGGGAATGGTGTG
>CAMYKF010000512.1 GCA_947258905.1 uncultured Pirellulaceae bacterium
GCCGCGACTTCCGTTTTGGATTCCCATAGCGGTTTGCCCATCTCGTGGCTGATCAGCTGGGCCAGTTCGTCACCGCGTCCCTTGACGGCCTCGGCAAACCGGGTCACCAGGTCGATGCGGTCCTCGAGGGGCCGGTCCCACCAGGGCCCGGCGGCCCCGCGCGCGGCAGTCGTCGCCGCCCGAACCTGCACCTCATTCGCCGCACCGCCACTCCACACCAGGCTGCCGTCGGCAGGGCTGGTGGATTGAAACTCCGAGCCGGCAGCCGGAACCCACTGATTCCCGATCAAATGACCATGACAGACGGTTGTTTCCATGAAAACGACCCGAATTTGCAAACGATTGACGCGTGACTCCAATTTGGCGGCCCCATTCTAAACAGGTCCCCGTCTTTGACAAAGGTACTCGACGGCCTTCACAAAACGAGTTGCCCTGGCATTGCCAGACGATGGCCTATCGAGTGTATTGATCGGATGGAAATTGACCCCGCCGATCTTTCTGAATTCTGTGATGCTGCAGCCGGGTTGTTATCCAAGGCCAAACTGCCCCTGATTTGCGGCTTGACCGATCAATCCGTGGAAACCCAGCAGGCGGCTGTGCAACTCGCGAAATGCACCGATGCCGCCATCGACTGGACCAGCGGCAATTTCGCCGGCGCCGTGCATTCGGCGATGCAGCAAACCGGACTGGTCTCGTGCACCTTTGGGGAAATTCGGCAGCGGGCCGACTTGGTCGTCATGTGGTCGGCCGATATCGCTGCCTGGCATCCCGGGTTCATTACCGATTACGTAAAGGAATTTGTCGCCATTGGACCGGACAGCGAGACAACCCGTCAGGCCGCGACCCCTTTCAATTGGGATCGGAAACGGCAAATCGCCGCTTTGCGCTGGATGAGGTCCGCCGGGGCCAGGGCGAGTTCCGACTCTGACTCCCAATTCGTCGGGGAATGCCGCCAATTCAAACAAATGGTGGATCAGGCCAGTTATCCGGTCATCGTGATCGATGAAACTCTGGCTTCGCAAATCGGCGACGCAGGGCTGCTGAGCCTGTTTCGCTGGGTGCGGTTGCAAAACGATTGTAACCAGTGCCGTCTGATTTGTTTGTCGCGTGGCATCAATTCGGCGGGCATTCAATCCACATTAAGTTCGCTGGCGGGGTTTCCCTTTGGCGTGGCGTTCCGGCACGGAGAACCGTTCTTTCGCGGTCGCGAATTCAGCGTGGAAAACCTGATCCGCCATCGATTAACCGATTTGATTTTGCTGGTCGGCAGCCCGGATCAACTCCCGGCATCGGTTCTTGATTCGGACGAGTTCGCCTCGATTCCGAAGATTCACGTTAGTGACTGCGACGGAGACGCCGAACTGCCGGGCGTATTGGTTTCGCATTTGGTAGCCAGATTCGGCGATACCTGTTCGGGCACCCTGATTCGGGACGACGGCGTGCCCGTAGCCTGCCCTGCCTCGCAAAGCGGACCCTTGCCCGCTCCGGAAACCGTGCTGGATGCCATCGCCCGACGACAGGACTGAATCCAGGTTCTACAACGTCAACAGAAACGCCAGCAGCTGATCCAGTTCGGCTTCGTTCAGATCTTCAGGTAACTGATGCCGGCCCATCTCAAACATGTCACGCAAACTGGCATAGCGCGCATCGTGAAGAAAAGCCTGGCGTTGACTGACGCCAATCAACGAAGGCGGATTGAATTCCCGAGCGCCGACTTCGTCCGCCAGGCCGACGTCGTACAACCGGGGACTCGTGTAACCGGGCTGTTGATGGCAGCGAACGCAATCGAGTCTGGTAAACAAGGCTTCTCCCGCGGCGACCCGGGACTGATCCTGATCATTCCGGGCCACTGCCAGCGATGGCGGAGCCGGCAGCGACTGGATATACGCGACCAGCGCCTCGACCTGTTCCACATCGGCCGGGTTGTCCGTCTGCATCGTGACGTTGATCGAGCTTTCGACTTGTTCGGCCAGCGTGGCCGAGCCATTCCAGGCCACCGGCTCCGTTTCCGCGTGTCCCAGTAACGACAGAACTCGTTTTGGCGCGCCAAACGTCTGATCGCTGAAGTTGTCGTTGAGGAATCCGGTCGTATGACCATTCACATGGCAACTGTGACAACTCATCCAGCCGTCGTGCGACAGGGACGCGTCAAAGAACAAGCGTTCGCCCTGATCCACCAGCGTCGGCTCGGGTTGCCGGCCCAGCGAAATGGTGCGGGTTACTTCCAGTTCTTCCACGTCGATCACCGAAATCGAATCGTCCAGCTGGTTGGCGACGTACAGCGTCTGGCCGTTCGCACTAAAGCAGCTGTGTGCGGGTCGCGCGCCGGTTTCCACATAGGCAAAGGCCCGCGTATCGAGATCGCCAACCGCCACCTTGTTGACACCGCCCAGGGTAATCGCGACTTCACCACGACTGGAAAAGACAATGGACTCGGGATCGGCTTTGGCATCACCGGCTCCGCCCAGCGGGATCGTGGGGCGGCGAACCGTTGCGGAATCTTCCCCGAGAAATTCTTCCCGGCTCCTGATGCGCACTTCGTTGGCGATCACCAGACCCCAGTGCACATCGTTGCGAATCGCCCGCGCCAGTCGATTTAGTGGCTGCTCGAGGAACACAAT
>CAMYKF010000513.1 GCA_947258905.1 uncultured Pirellulaceae bacterium
AGCACGGCCCCTGTCAGGAACATAAAACAAGTCAGGCTGAATATTGTCACCAGGACATTGGGGTCCACGTAGCGGCGAATGCCCCACTCCAACCAAACCTGAATCAGCGCATAAAGAAAACATCTGGCCAATATCAGACCGGCCCCGAGGGCAGCCACGCTCATCTGATCAGCAAGCATTTGCGAATGTCCGCGACGATTCCAGCCAACGCCTGCCGCGACCAGCAACAGCCCCGCGAGAATTAGCCCTTGCCAGGTACGGAAAAACCTGGCGATCGAACTGGTTGACGCGGATCGGGCCTTCGATCGGGTCGTGGATACACGCCAGGTTTCCGATTGCGGCTCAGACTGATTAACCGGCACTGGAAACTCGAGCCTTTGTTTGTGCGCGTAGGGTACCAGCGAGACAGCCGGCGTCTCGTTACCCCCGGCCAACACCAGTGACAACTGCAATTCTCCGCTAATGGACGGGCACACAACACTATTCACGGCAAACGTAAACCAGTGCAGCCCGGCGTCATCCAGCCGCACCGGTACGTGCAACAACAGGTCGCCACCGGGTGTCGACAGACGAACAGCCTCAGCTTGAGACCGCCCGGAGCAAAATCCGTAAACACGCAATTCCTGTTTCAAATTGGTACCGGCGCGTCGCAGCAAGGCGTCGTCGAAGGACCCGTCCTCAATGGCATTATCCAGTCGCAAACGCTTGAGATTTTTTTCCAGCGAACCGGGTTTCCCGGCAAGACTAAATTTCAGTCCGTTCCACATCTGACCAGGCACGCCCGGCAACCACTCACGCCATTGTGGGTCGACCGGAAACATCGCGGCCCGCCGGGGCAGCTGGCCGCGATCCTGTGCTTCGCGGATTTCCCGCGCTGCGGTCAGCATTTCCTCGTTGGATTCCCGGGTGAATCCGCCAAAACAGTCGATCACGTGCCAATTCAGCCAAGTTCCGAATTCGCCTTCGACCCCTAATCGCAGAGCGGCAGTTTCGTACGCCAGTCGTGTGGTATCGAGCAACCGCTCGCGGTAACGCGCCAATGCGGGGCTGAATTCGATGGCCCGCTGCAGCGTGGAGCGTGGTACCGGAACAAATCGCCGGGGTTGGTCGGGCGTAATGCTGTACAGGGCATTAATCAGAGACAGGCAACCCTCAGATTCTGTCGAACAGACGGCTGCTACACCAAATCGCGCCCGATTCCATTGGCTGAGAGCCGGTCCGGCCAGCCAGCTGGCCAGTAGCGGCAATGCAAGGAGGGCAAGTTTCCAGCGTCCGCGTGCAGCGGAAGAACGCCCCCGAAAGATCTCGTGGCGATAGCGAATCACTACGATCAACAAAACCCAGACCCAAAAGAACCACAGCAAGGGCGTCTCGTTCCGGGTCATCTCCAAGACAACCGAGAGGCAGACCGCCAATGCAACAGCAGCGATGGGCCAGCGGGCAGGGGGACGGCAAACCAGCGGGACGGCTGTCAGTACCAGCCCCAGCAAAAGCAGCGAAACCAGCGGCTCGGTCATAAACAAACGGGAATAGGCCATAAACCAGGGGTTGAACATGATCACAACAAAAATGCACAAACCGACCAAATGCGATCCCGTAAGACGCATCATCCCCCAACCTGTCAACACCGCCACGGCCATCAGCAAGAGGTCCAAAAACAATTTCCATGGCAAGCCCAGCTGCGCGACGGTCCATGCGAGCAAGGGCATGCCCGGTCGGTGTGAAGGCATTTCCGTGTAGGGATCGTCTGACATGTAATGTGCGGCAATTTGCGCATAGGCCGAAGGATCAAAAATCTGGCCCTCGATGCCGTCGCCGGCAACCACCAGCATGCGCACCAACACGGCCAGCAGGACGATCGGCCACCACCAACGTGCCGCGACGGAATCGGGCGAGGATGAGTCGGCCGTCATGCGTTCGGAAGCCGATGGAGAGGCAGGCATCAATGCGAGTCCGAAAAAAAAGTCCGGCCATGGAGTTTTGTCAGTTCGCGCGCCGAGAATGGGCGCGACGGCACACCAGTGCCACATATTGTTCCTGATGCCGCGTTAGAATCAGGACCAGCGATTCACTTCCATTGTATTTTGTGGCTGCAAATTTTTCGATCAGCCTGTGGTCCACGCCGCGTTTTTTGACTTCCAATTGCCCGCAATGGTGTTGTTTCAGGCACGACTCGACCAGCCGTTTGTCCAATCGCAGGCAATCCAGAACCTCAAACGCTGCCAAAGCCCCGTGCTCGATTTGCACGCCCGTCAAACAGGCAATGTCGGCGGCCATTCTCTGCAAACCAAATTCGGCGAGCGAATCGACCATATGGCCAGCGATGATCGCCGGATGAGGATCGTACACAAACGGTCCGGGGGATCGCGCGGCGGGGCAGGGCGGTGAAGCCGCGGTAGCGACCCACTCGAACAATAGCAGGTCATGCAGGTCATTCTGTTTTACCGCTTTGGCGAAGACTTGACATGCTCGCAGGCGGAACAACCCGAAGCTGACAAACCGGTCAAATGAACCCATCGGAACAAATCACCAATCGATCGTCGCCGGGCTTCACTTGCCCGATGATAAAGGTGCCCCGTCTGGACGAGCTAAAAACCTATGAGACTCCGCACCATTCTGTTGTTCGGTTTGATTGCGCTGGCGTTCAGCGCGCCAATGCTGATCTCCCACAAAGAACGATCAGCTCAAAACGATTCTGCACCCGGGATGCCTGCACCCTGGAGCAATCCCGCACCGCAATCGACGGCCTCCGCCGACAACCCGTTCCAGTTTGCCAGTTCCCGGTCTCCGATCAGCGGCACCGCCAACAACACAGCGACCGTCTCGCCCGCCACACCCGGTTCAACCATGTCGGAACCGGTCTACTGGGCATTCACCAGCCCGGCCGAATACCTTCGTTTCGATATCGACCGGGACTGGATCACGACGCGTTGGCCGCAAGTATCAACTGTGCCCGGCGAAGACAATTTGACCGGCCTCCGGGTACCGCTGGTCAGTGGACCACGCCCGCAGGATTTGCACGGATCGCTGACGTACTACTTTGACGGCAAGCAACAGGTGCAACGGATTGGCTTTCGCGGCTGGACGGGGGACGCCGGTCAACTCGTCAGCTTCGTTACGGGCCTCGGCATGCAAGAGAGCAGTTCCTCGGGCGTCGGCCTGTATACCGTCAAGATTTGGGGTAAACCCAAAGGCGTTTTGCGGCTCGACAATCCACCGGTGTTGCGTAACGATGCTCCAACCGAACGGCTGATGCTGCTGCTGGAACTGACCAATCCACAAGGCAGTATCGCGGTCAGCCGGCAAGTTCAGGATATTCTCAAGGCAATGGAAAACGGGGCCCGTTAACGACAAACGAACGGGTCACTAAATGTTGCGGTCGGCGCAACGCGACTGTCAATTTGTTGTGGCACAACCATCAACAAGTTTTCCCTCTGCAATATCACGCTAACTGGCAACGTTAAACACGAAAGAAAAAAGTTTTGTTCGCCTGATCCTGTTTTTCAACAAGCCAAAAAAGTTTTCCTCTTCAAATTCCAGGCAGGTGGTTTGACAACCTTGCTAGCACCCGTAAACTGTGCTTCCCTCAGCGAGCTAACAACTTCGCCAACGCAATTTGGATTGTTGCCTGGCTGGCAGTGATTCAGTGGATTTGATTCGTTAATCAATCGCCGTCCTGATTCTGGAATCAGACGTAGACCTCGGGACAAATGTTCCATTTTTTCTGCGATCGACGTGCGCGCACAGGAAGCGTCAGGAAGTGACACGGTCCTTTACGGAAATTAAATCGGCCATCGCATGGCAGCTGAAAGAGTCGATCGGTGAATACCGTTTCGACCTGTGGTTCGGCAATGAAGATGCATTTACCGTCGCAGACGGCCAGGTGACGGTTGCGGCACTGGATGAACTCTCTCTTTCCTTTGTCCAGAACCAGTTTGGCCCATTCATTGACGATGCGGTGCGCGCCGTTCTGGGCGCTGGAACCCGTGTGCAATTCGCCGGTTGCCGCGCAGCGTCCGAACCTGCCAGACAAAACACTCTGTTCAGCGACGAGGAATTGCACGCGGCCGGCGGCGATCGGCAACCTGCCCCAAATCGCCCGGCCCGCAATCGCAGGAAGCCGCGCCGATCCGAAGATCACCAGCACGCTGCGTCGTTGTTCAGCGACCAGCGCGAATCCAGGCCCGATCCTGCCGGAATCGCTACTGACTATTCGCTGGAGTCATTTGAATTCGGCACAAACAACAGACTGCTGGAAACCGCGTTAGGTGAAACTCTGGCGGAACCCGGCAAATTCAATCCGCTGTACCTGCACGGGCCAACGGGGTGCGGCAAGTCGCATTTGCTGCAAGCCATGATCACGCGAGCCCGCCGCGAAAACCGCTACCATCGCTGCGTCAATGTCACCGCAGAACAGTTCACCAGCGGATTCATCGACGCCTTGCAGTCCCGATCACTAACCAGTTTCCGCGGTCGCTATCGCAACCTCGATTTGCTGCTGGTCGACGACGTACAATTCCTCGTGGGCAAGGAAGCCACGGTGACCGAATTCCAGAATACGCTGGAGACACTGTTAAAAGCCGGACGACAGGTCGTGATTACGGCTGATCGGCCCGTGTTTCAGTTGAATTTTTCCCACGAACCGTTGTTGACCCGATTGGCCAGCGGTCTGGCCTGTCCCGTGAGCTGGCCGGATGTGGCAGCACGGCAAAAAATTGTGCAGCGACTGGCCCGCAGACAACAACTGGATTTGGCAACGGATGTCGAACGATTGCTCAGCCAGCGGATCGGCCGTGATGTGCGTTTGTTGTCCGGCGCCGTCAATCGGCTGAAAGCGGCCAGCGTGGCGCTCGACATAACGCCCGACGCAGACGCGGCCGGCCAGTTGCTGGCCGATTTGTTCCACGCCCAGCAGCCGGTACTCTCACTGACACGGATCGAACAGGTGGTTTGCGACCAGTGTGGAGTCGACGCCTCGGAACTCAAGAGTGGAAAGCGTATCAAGCGGATTAGCATGGCACGCATGCTGGCAATGTGGCTGTCTCGCAAACACACTTCGGCCGGACTGGCGGAAATCGGCAAGCACTATGGCGGGCGCGCCCACAGCACCGTGGTGGCTGCGGAGAAAAAAATCGAAAGCCTGCGTCGTTCCGACGAAACGGTCGAATTGAGAACGCAGCGGACAACGGTCGAAGCGGCCATTCGTCAGCTGGAACATCGCCTGCAGACCGGCTGATCTGGCATACCAGCAATCGGGTTTGCAGGTTGATGAGCTCGTTGTGGAAGGGTCTCCTGACCCTTCCACCCACCGCCAATCGCGATGCCTGGTCTGCCAAGCTAGCGATTGTCATCGGCAGGTTGAAGTTGACGCGTTGCCGCCATCTCTCCAATATCCACGCGCAATCCAACCCCCCTCCTGTTGCCGGCCGTACGGGCAATGAATCATTTTTTGCGCGCACTCAAGTTGTCCTTTCGCTATCGCTGGTCGATTGCCGGCGCGGTGGTGTGTTCGCTGATGGTGGCCCTGATGTGGGGAGCCAGTATCACGACGGTCTTTCCGGTGGTGGAAAGTGTCTTTCAGCGCAAGACCATCCCGATGTGGATTGATGACGAGGTGCAAAAGGCGTTCGAGCGGAGGGGACAGCTGCAGCAGGAAATTGCCGAACTGGAGTCACAGTTGCAGACATCCAGTGCCGACGAGTCCGGCTGGATGAAATCGGACCTGCGAAAGAAACAGGATTTTGTCACGGCCGAGAACAAGGCCATTGAATGGTTCACAGGGATGCGACCCTTCGCGCAGCGCTGGTCGCCGACCACACCCTTCGGCACGTTGCTGGCCGCCATGGCCTGGTTACTGCTGGCGACGATATTCAAAGGCGTTTTTCTGATCCTCAGCTGTCTGTGCGTGGCGCGCGTCGCCAACGGCACGGTCAAGGACTTGCGGCGAATTTACTATCGCAAGGCGCTGGAACTGGACCAGATTCGCATCGACCGCATGGGCACATCCAACATGATGACCCACCTGTCGCACAACATGATGCTGGTTAGTGGTGCGTTGACCATGTTTTACGGCAAGTCGATTCGTGAACCGTTGAAGATGATCACATGCCTGGTGATCGCCGCCTGGATTTCGCTGCCGCTGTTGTTGATATCGCTGTTTGTTGTGCCATTCGGGGCCATTTTGGTAAACCGTGTGGCGCGCGGCATGAAAAACGCTACCCAGCGGGAAGTGCAGGGAATTGCCGATATCTTTGAAACGCTGATCGAGACATTCAGTTCGATTAAAACCGTTCGTATTTTTAACCGGGAACGAACCGAACGGCGTCGCTTTAAGGAAAACTCGACCATGCTGTATCGCATGGCCTTGCGGATGCGTTTCTACGATGCCTTGTTGCGACCGACAACAGAAATTCTCGGCATCGTGGCCATCGTGGTATCCATCCTCGCCGGAGCCTGGTTGACGCTTAACGGACAACAAACGTTGTTTGGGATTACCATCAGCCAGCGGCCGTTGTCGCCGGCCCAGTTGATGCTGTTTTACGGCATGCTGGCAGGGGCCAGCGATCCGGCGCGGAAAATGAGTGAAATCGTCAACGTGCTGGTGCGTGGCGGCACGGCCTGCGAAGGCCTGTTCAAATGCTATGACGTGCCCCCCAAGGTCTGCGCCCCCGAACAACCGACGCCAATTCCCCTGCACTCGCAGGAACTGGAATTCGACAATGTGCTGTTCGCCTACCTGCCGTATCAGCCAGTGATCCGGAATGTCTCGCTGAAGATCCCTTACCGGCAAACGGTAGCCATTGTCGGCGGCAACGGCAGCGGCAAAACCACGCTGGTTAATTTGCTGGCCCGCTTTTACGATCCGCATGTCGGTCGCATTCTGGTAGACGGTGTTGACATTCGCGAAACCAATCCGCGTAAATGGCGGCGGCAAATCGCCTGGGTCACTCAGGATTCCAGGCTGTTTCAGGGCACCGTGTGGCAAAACATCTGTTACGGAGCGCGGGATCCCTCGGACGAACAAATTCTGAATGCGGCCCGCCTGGCCCAGGTCGATACGTTCCTGGATGCACTGGCTGACGGTTATCAAACCCAGGTGGGCGAGGGCGGCAGTCATTTGTCGGCTGGCCAGCGGCAAAGGGTAATGCTGGCCCGGGCCATTGTCGCGGATCCCCGCGTGCTGATTCTGGACGAGGCCACCAGCCAGCTCGATGGCCACACCGAGCAGATGCTGCACGAATCGGCGCTGCCGTTTATCCGGGCCCGCACGACAATCATCATTACTCACCGTCACACGACGATCAGCCTGGCCGAACGAGTCCTCGTGATGGAAGATGGCCGGGTAGTGTGCGATAGCACTCCTGACGAAGCCTTGCGGTCTTCCCCGCGATTCCAGTTCCTTTTCGCCAAAAGCGCCTAGATTTCCGTCGCTTCCCGCTTCCATTGGCGACTCTGCTATTTCTGTCATCCGCCGTTTTCTGCTATTTTCCTTCACGGATGCAAATGGACTTGCAGGCGAGCAACGAAGGGAGTCTTACGGTGGGTTGGCTGAGCAACTGGAAAAACAAAACGCGGTCAGCCCAGCCGCTGGTGCTGCATCAGGGTCCGCCGCTGGGGAACCCCCGCATTCTGTTTGTTTCCCACGAGGCGACGCGGACCGGCGCGCCAAAGATCATTCTGAACATCCTTCGGCACTTTCACGAAAAGACCAACGCCAACCTGCAAACGATCCTGCACAGTGGCGGCTTTCTGGCGGAAGAGTTCGGTCATTATTCGGAAGTCGACTGCCTGAATGTGCCACGCGAACCTGGCGAAGAACTGTCTCGCAGGATCCGCAAGCTCTGCACACGGCACCGTGACAACCCGCCGGTCATGGCCATCTGCAATTCGATGGAGTCCCGCTTCATCGCCTACGAACTGCATCAACTGGGCATTCCGATCACGTTTCTGGTGCACGAGTTGCCGTCGTCCTATGAGGATAACGACTACCACCAGATTTATGATTGCTCCGAACGCATCATTTTCCCGGTGGACACGGTGCGCGAAGCGGCCCATGCACGGGTACCGGTGCCTTGCGGGAAAGATTACGTCGTGGCCCAGGGGTTGCTGGACGCGGAGTTCGGAAAATCAATCGAAGGTCAGGCCGCGCGCAAACAGATTCGCCATGAACTGGGTTTGCCTGATGATGCATGGATTGTGCTGGGCTGCGGTACGCTCGATTTGCGCAAGGGCATCGACCACTTTTGCGGTGTGGCCCGCACGATGCTGGCCCAGAACAAGCTGAACCGCCCGGTACATTTTGTCTGGGTCGGTGAAGGCGATCGCTGGACCCATTCCCCGTATCACTATGTGATGCTGGACGTGGAAAAAACCGGCGGTTACGGCCATGTGCACTTCATCGGCGAACGCGACGACGTGCAGCCCTGGTTCGTGGGAGCCGATACATTCATCCTGACGTCACGAGTCGACCCCTTCCCCTGCGTGATTCACGAAGCGATGGCGGCCGGTCTGCCGGTCGTGACATTCGACAACTCCGGCGGCGCTGCCGCGTCAGTCAGCGATGGTGCCGGAATCGTGACTCCCTACGGCGACTATCAGGCCATGACCGACATGATTCACATGCTGGCCATGCAGCCCGCGCTGACCGAGAGTATTCGGGCGACGGCCAGGCACAAGGTGCACGTCCGGTACCGGTTTGACTTGTATGCCAACAAGTTAATTCAGATGGCCGAACAGACAACCCGCTGCCGCTTGTCGCAAACACCGCTGGAGATCGAACCACGCCATGGGGCGCAAGAGGAAATCCCGGCGGCGTGGCGGCGTGCCGCCTGATACAGTTGCCTGTCAGGACGTTGATGGCTGGCGACTCAGTACCTGCCGATAGACGTCGGCCACTCCCGCGGCCATGCTGACGTCTGAGAAACGGTCCCTTTGCCGGACCAGCGCCGAATAACGCAGCGCCGACCAGTCGTGCCGTCCTGCGACCAGTTCCTCGATACGCTCGGCCAGGGCGGCCGCATCACCGGGTTCAAAAATCAGGCCGTCGACACCATCGCGAATCGCCTGCGGAATCCCTTCCACCGCGGCGGCAATCACCGGAACACCCTGCGCCATGGCTTCCAGGATCACCATGGGCAATCCCTCGCCAAACAGACTGGGCAGGACAAACGCATCCATTTGTTGCATGTATGCGGAGACGTCACTGGTGAATCCTGTCCACTCAATCAAGTCATCGATGGACAATTGGCGAGCCAGTGACTTGATCGAACGTTCGTACTCATCCGATTCAAAAGGACCGACCGCCAGCAAACGCACTGCGACGTCGCGTTGACGCAATGTGGCCAGCGCCTGCAGCAGGACTTCGGTGCCCTTACGCGGCCGAAACAACGCCGTCGTGCCCAGCGTCCAGCAACCGGACGGCGTCTCTCGCTCGCCCGGCTCGGGAACAATGGCCACTCCATTGGCAACCGTGGTAATCCGCTGGGGATCATGCCCCAGTTGAATCATGTAATTGCGCAGACTCTCCGACACACAGACGAAGTGGTCGACCTGGCGGGCTGCCCATGTCTCCACCCACTGATTCAGACGGTTTTTGAAAGACTGCGTCGAGTCCCGACCAACGGGACTGTGTACGTGATAAATCAGCGGACAACCGAGTTTGCGTTTGACCAGACTGCCCACCAGCAGCGACCGCGGCGTGTGCGCGTGCAAAATCTCGTAATCATGATCATTGACCAGCGAACGCAACCGGCGAAGACCCCGAAAATCCGCGCGGGAATGCATGTTCAGCTCAAACAACGGGCTGTCCTGTGATTGGCGTTCGTCCGGAAATCTGCCCGATTTCAAACAGGCGAAACCGGCCTCGAAACCGAACTGCGGCAAACGCAGGGCCAACAAGTCCTGGACGCGCTCCGCACCCGAAAAGTGCTCGCCGTTCATGAGATGCAGGACCTTATGCCGCTGTGACGCGTCAACCAGCGACGATTTTGTCCGGTGCGCAGTAAGAGGATGATTCATCGAAGTTCTGCCGCAGGCAGTAAAGGGGCATTTGGAACAACAACAAAGGATAGGGTTCAAGATGATCCGGCACCGGGTCATCGCGGCCTGATTTCCAGCCAGCCCCCTCGCAACTGGCCGGGCTGCCCGACCGAATCGTTGCGATCGTTAAGATCGGTCGAACGACGCGGACAACCTACCGATTGACGGGCAATTCGCACCAGGCCCACTGGCCCTCGTTTTCGTCGACACCGATGGCCAGCGATTCGGGCTGCAAGCCAGCCAGCCCTTCGAGCCTTGTCAGCAATTCGCCACCGATGTACTCGGCCAGCCGCTCGGCGGTGGTGTTGTCGACCGGCAACAGCATTACATCCTGTCGCGGAAAAACCCAGCGACGTTCCTCGAATCGCGCCTCATATTCGCCGTCGCGTTCGGTCACGGCGATTGACGGGTGCCGGTCAGGCAGCAGGACCTTGTGATCGAGCGTTTTTGTGATCTCCTGCAGCGCATCTCGCAACCAGATAAAGTCAATTACATAGGCATGCTGCTGGTCGAGTCGGCCGGCGCAGCGGCAAGCGACACGGTAATTATGCCCGTGCAGCGATTCGCAAATGTTATTTCCAAAGGTGATGAAATGTGCGGCGCTAAATATCAGCGTCTGCTTTTCCAGAACAACTTCAAACTTGCTGGTCACGACAGGTCATTCAACGGGGATCGATCAGGTTCAGCCGCAATCCGGCAAACAGGGCAGCAGCAATCAGGTCGGCCGTCGTGCCGGGATTGCGGCGGTTGCCATCAGCCCGCAACCAGAAATCCAGGTCAGCGAGTGACGCCAGATAGTCGGCATCGAATGGCTTGCCTGAGGATAACACATCGCCCGCCATCGCGGCGCTTTGCCGGGCCACTTCGCTACCGTTTTTTCGTGCAATCAAGCTGTCCGGATACCGCTGCATCGTTTGCAGATGGGCGTGAATCACAGCCTCGATCAATGTGCAGCCATCCGCCCGAGCCTGCTGGATGGCCGGCAAAATGAATTCCAGCACATCGGCAAAGCCGTTGCCGTATTGGGCGGCAATCATGTCGCGATGCTCGGCCAATCGCATGGCCTCGAGGATTTGTCGCGGGTGCTCGCTACGTCCGGCGTCCCAGGCGTCGCAAGAACCCAGACCACCGGGCTGGCAAAGGGCGATGGCCTGATAGATTTTTGCCGCGTCGCAATCGTCGCTGGTCGCCAGGTACCCGGCAAGGGACGTGGAGTTGATATCGGCAACGGCCGCCAGAGGCGCCAGCAGCAAAACCATCCCGAGGTTGGTATTGGTTGACACCAGCCGCCGCGTATCCTCGACCGCCTGCAACACGGTTTCACCGAGCGATCGCGAAGACGCCGATTCCATGGCCGGAGCGATGGCCACGGCGCTGATCAGGAAATCGTTGAAGGTCGTATCGGCGAAGTCCGCGCTGCGATGCACGTTTCCCGGTTTGGGAATGGACACTTCCAGCAAACAGGCCAGCGTCGCCAGCTGGCCGATAGACAGGCTCCCGGTGGCAGAAGAATCCGGCATACCGCCGCTCCCGTGTTCTTTCAGCGATTCAAAAATGCCTGGACTTCCGCGATCACATCCTCCCGCGCATCTTCGATCACATAATGTCCGGCCTCTGTAAATTCACGGGCCTGGGCATGCGGCAACAGCTCCTGAAACCTGTACAGGCATTCGGGACGGAAACACCAGTCACGCATCCCCCATAACAACTTGACCGGATGTTCCTGCAATCTGGCAAGTCCCGTTTCAATCGCTGCCAACCTCTGCCACGTGGGCTGGTTCTGCCGAACAGGAATGTCCGTGACGAATTCGTAGATTGCCCGGCGATGCGCCCACGAATCATAAGGTGCCAGTAAACCACGGGCCGTATCCTCCGGCAGACCGCCGGCCTGTTCCGTAGCCATATGAATAGCTGCGCGGGCAAACAGATTTAAACCCTGCACGCCTGTTCGACCCAGCAACGGCGTTCGACACACGCGAATCCGCCAGGGGAAAAAAGGCGGTGGAAAGGCCCCGGTGTTGCAAATGATGAACCCGCGATATCGGTCCAGATCGTCCAGCGCCGCTCCCAAGCCGATCGGGCCGCCCCAGTCGTGCACCATTAACGTAATGTCTCGCAAATCAAGTTCCCGGACGAACTCGGTCAAATGCTGGATCCGATGTGGTCGATGGCAATGGCCCGCTGCTGCGGCGCGACAGCCGCCACGATATGACGAAAGTAGAATGACCATGTCGGATTCCCGTGAACCATCAGCACCGCTGACCCGGCACCTTCATCGACATAATGCATTCGATACCCGCCGACACTGGCAAAGTGGCTGGTGCCGGGATAATCAGCCAGCTGATCACGCCAGGCGGGCAGGGCGGGGGACTTGATGGCAGTGCTCAACGTCGCGTCGGTAAAAAACCCAGGTTAAACATGACCATGATAGCCCGCATCGACCACTCTCCCCAGCCGTCAACTGCCGAGGCCAAGGTCACGGATCACGCCCGAAAAACATCACGTGCTGCCAGGGAAGTTCATCAAATTCACGGACCAACCTGAACCCGTTCGGCTCGTACTCCTTGAGGATCTGCTGCTTGCTCATCTTGTGCAGCGGCTTGATGGGCACGTCGGGATCTTCCTCGCGATACTCGACCAGCGCAATTACGCCGTCGGGTTTCAAAGCGCGGCGCATGGCGGCCAGCATCAATTCCGGATGCGAGAATTCGTGGTACACATCCACCAGCAGAATCAGGTCGCAACTCTCGTCAGGCAGCCGCGGGTCGTGATACGAGCCCAGCACTGGCGTCACGTTTCCGATGCCACCTTCATCCGCTCGCGTCCGCAAAAGTTCCAGCATTTCGGGCTGGACATCAACCGCAATCACGCGACCTTCATCGCCGATCATGCGGGCAATCGGCAAGGCGTAAAAGCCGTTGCCGCAGCCCATATCGCACACCACCTGCCCGGGTTTCAGTCCCAGGTTGGTGAGCAACAGCGAACAGCGTTCCTCGCGTTCCCGCTCGTCCCGGATCAGCCATTCGGCGCCCGAGTAATGCATGGTGCGGGCGATCGTACGGCCCATGTATTCGGTGCGTGCCGCGGGAATCGACGACGGCTCTTGCTCGTTATTCTCCTGGGCCCGAGTGTCAGCGGCGGACCCCAGCACCGTCGCCGCTACCACGACCAGCTTCAGGCACCAAATTTGTTTGAGCTTCGCCATGTTCGTTTGCTCCTGCAATCGTTAATTCTGTTTTAACCGGACAACGGCTGCTCTACCATAAAGCCCATCGAAACGGCAGGAAAAAATCCGTTAGCCGCATCGCGTGGCCCCATTGCTGCGGCGGGTTGCCATGCACTCAATGTATCAGGCCAACCGACCGTCCCTGTTCTGGCGAATTCCGGCACCCCGCGTCCGCCGGGTATATTGACGTTCGTCATTTTTCGAGCAAAATGGAGGTCCCCCAAACCCGACTTCGTGATTAGCCTCAGGCGAATGAAGGCGGGCAATAGCGTTTGTTGCGAATGAATCGGGCGAGCGTTATTCCGCAACGGATTTTCGGCTGTTCCTCCTCCCACCGACATCACTCCCCATCGACCATCTGGTCACCCATTCACCATTGATTTACCACGCGGACCTCTCCCATGAGCATCGCCATCGTAACCGGTTCGGCCGGTCTTATCGGTTCGGAAGCTGCCCGCCATTTTGCCGAGCAGGGATTGACCGTCATCGGCATCGACAACGACATGCGTCGTGAGTTCTTTGGCGACGAGGCATCAACCCGCTGGCAACAGCGTCAGCTGCAACAGGAACTGGGCTCCGGCTACCGGCACGTCGACGGCGATATTCGCGACGAATTGCTGATCAAGAACGTGTTCGCCGAGTTCGGCGACGACATTCAGCTGGTGGTGCACACCGCGGCCCAGCCTTCACATGACTGGGCGGCCCGGGCCCCCATCACAGACTTTACCGTCAATGCCAATGGCACACTGAATCTGCTGGAGGCAACCCGCAAGTACTGCCCGGGTGCCGTGTTTATCTTTACTTCCACGAACAAGGTTTACGGCGACACGCCCAATCGACTGCCGCTGGTCGAAACCGAAACACGCTGGGAAATTGATGCCAGCCACCCGTGTCAAAACGGCATCGCCGAGGACATGTCGATCGACCAGTGTCTGCACAGTCTGTTTGGTGCCTCCAAGGTCGCTGCCGACATTCTGGTGCAGGAGTATGGCAAGTACTTTGACATGCACACGGCCTGTTTCCGCGGCGGCTGTCTGACGGGACCGAATCACAGCGGCACGCAGCTGCATGGCTTTTTGGCCTATCTGGTCAAGTGCACCGTGACCGGTACGCCTTACACCGTGTTCGGCTACAAGGGCAAGCAGGTGCGTGACAACATTCACAGCCACGACCTGATACAGGCCTTTGACCACTTTTTTCGGCAGCCGCGGATCGGCGAAGTCTACAACATTGGCGGCAGCCGCTTCAGTCACTGCTCGATGCTGGAAGCCATCCACATCGCCGAGGATATCAGCGGCCGCGAGTTGCAATACTCCTACGAGGATTCCAACCGCACGGGCGACCACATCTGGTATGTC
>CAMYKF010000514.1 GCA_947258905.1 uncultured Pirellulaceae bacterium
GACCGCGGCCGGGTTACACTGCTGGACAAGCCGAGGGTATCCGGGGAATCGTAGCGGAAGGGCGCGAGCCCTGCCGCTAAAATCGTGGGATGCATCAGCCGGTATTCCCGGGCATCCTCAACTTGTGAGCAGTGCAGAATTCACCGACCGCGGCCGGGTTACACTGCTGGACAAGCCGAGGGTATCCGGGAATTGTAGCGGAAGGGCGCGAGCCCTCCGGTTGCGGATTACGGGTGAAGGACCGGAGGGCTTGCGCCCTGCCGCTAAATTACAGGATGCATCTAACGGCAATTCCAGGACACCCTCGGGCAATACAGCAGTAGAATCAAGAACGACCTCCGCTACTGGCGGCTCAGACGCAGCCTGACGCACCAACAAAAAAAGGACCGGTTAAAACCGGTCCCCAAAAGAGAAATGTATGCGCGCTCACGCGCGTTTTATGCAGCGCGTCGCAGATTGCGGCTGACCAGTGCCTCGGCCAGTTCATGTTTGGCCACGGCCAGTCGCCGACTGAATGCCGAATCAGTCGCCTGGCGGTGCCGGGCGGAAAATCGTCCAGCCACCTGGGACCAGCGATCAGGGCGCCACAGCGACGATGCCAGGTCGCAGCCAAAGGCAATGGCGGCGCCGGTTCTTTGTTCGCGGCGAGGCAGATGACGCTGGATCATTCGCTGCGCATCGCGGCCGGTACGATGTCCGAATCGACAACGCAGCATCTGACGTGAAGCGATGGTCAGCACGCGGTCGGTGATCACACCGCACTGGTATCCCAGACCGCGGATGCCAAGTGCCAGATCGAGTCCCAGAAAATCATCGCTCAGCGATTCATCCACCTCGCCGATGGCTTGCAGGATGCAGGTGCGGTAGAAGCCAGCCCAGGTACTGGGTCCCAGCGGTTTCTGTCGCCGGTCGGCGACATGCACGGGCAGCATGTGCCGGCCGGCCGTGATACCACGCGAGATAATCTCATCGCGATGGCAGGCACTGACCAGCGACGCCGCCACACAGCCACAACTGACTTTTTGCAGCTGGCGAATTCCGTAGGCAAACCAGTGGTGGGTCACCTCGATGCCCGGTCTCACAATGTGCATCGTGTCGCCCGTGGCAACTTTCAGGGCTTCGTTGTAATAACGGGCCAGTCGTGGTCGCCCGGCCACTTCCACAAAATCAACTTCTTCCCTGAGACCCCACGTATCGGCGTGCAAATCGGTTTGCACGACGATCACCTGATGGTGTTTTAGCCGATACCGTAATACCGATGCCAGTGTGGATTCAAAATGGCTGTCGCTGCCCAGTCGGGGCACAACGATAGACAATGAAGACATGAGCTACCCTGCCTTTCCAATGCTGAAAGAGAATTGCATTTCCGCCGCGACGCTTATCCCTGCGCCGTCGAGCCCGGACCCTGAAAAGAATTCGCCCGGTCCGGGCTATCGGGAACTTCGGACAACGGCGACCCCCCGGTTCATCGAATCCTGTTACGCTCGGGTTGTCCGCCTGGTACAGATTCCAGGGGGCCGGTTGCGGTCCCGAAATTGCAAACCCTTAACACGTTCGTGACAATCGCACCAAACTGGAGACCCGGCATCCTGGCAGCCCTGTTTCAACCCCCCCGGGGATTTGTGGTAAATCCCGAATTCCGGTGGAACCGAATGTAATTAGAGATACGGATTTGGGTGCGAAAGAAAGGTTTTTTTGACATCGTGTCGTTAATCTGTTTGCACCCGGTACAGGCATGTCTTAACTTCAAAAGGCTTTCGTCGTCACACTGTCTTAACCCGCGAGAATTGTCATGAATACCGTTTTCGTAAACGGCCTGGCGGTGGCACTGGTTTTTCTGATCAGCAGCCAAACAAATGCGGACATGTATGTCTTGTCCGGCACGATGGATGTGTTCCAGGCAACCACGAATCCCGGTAATGTCGGCAACGGCACCGGCACCATCGCCGGCACGTATGACGACGTCACGAACAGTCTGAATTACACACTTACCTGGGAAAACCTGACCTCGGCCATTACCAACATGCATTTCCACGTTGGGGCGCCCGGCGAGACGGGGGGGCCTGATCTGAACATTCCGTCACCATGGAACACCCCATACACCGACAGTGCCACCCTGAGCGCAGGCGAGGAATCCAACCTGTTGGGCGGCCTGTGGTACGTCAATATTCATACATCCAACTTTCCCACTGGTGAAATCCGCGGCCAGGTTCAGGCTTCACTGATACCCGAACCGGCCTCGGCAGCATTGTTGGCCGGGTTGAGCGGCCTGTTGTTGTTGCGACGCCGTCGCAGCTGACGCCGCCGATCGGCTTGACCAACAAATTACCAGGGACTCGCAAGCGCGAGTCCTTTTTTTGTTGGCGCGGCGTTGCCCTTTGCGGCAATAATCGATACAACGCGGGTATGCAACAATACCTTGATCTTCTTCGCCAAATACTCGATCACGGCGTGGAAAAACCGGATCGAACCGGCACCGGAACGCTCAGCGTATTCGGATACCAAATGCGTTTCGATCTGGATGACGGCTTTCCGCTAATTACCACCAAGAAACTGCATCTACGCTCGATCATCCACGAGTTGCTGTGGTTTCTCAGCGGCGACA
>CAMYKF010000515.1 GCA_947258905.1 uncultured Pirellulaceae bacterium
GTGTGGCTGGATCCGTCCGCCTCGCCTTCATGTTACGTTCCTGGTACAGGGCAAGTTGCCGACGAAGAAACAGATTTTCTGCTGCGACGGTCCTGCTCGGTCACACAAGCAGCCAGACGAAGGTCAGCGCATCTAAAAGAAGTCTGTAGATTATCGTGGAACGAGACATGAGGGCCGCGGATTATGCCACGTGCCCAATGAAATACGAGAGATTCTATTCACGAAAATAGATGGACATAATAATTGCGGAGCACAGGTAACAGAGTCACGCAACCTGCTCCACTACACAGTTACGCGTGGAAAAAACATTACGACGGTCTGTTCCAACTCCCTATCTCAGCTTGAGTAACAATTCGCCATGCACAGGCCTATTTTCATCGGCCACATCCCGGGATAAGTTCACTCACGCTTGGGGTTGTTTGCTGTACGTCAGGAAACGCTTGATAATTTGATGAATGCCGTCGGCGCCCCCAGCGAGCAATGTGCCCGTCAGGAATACATCTACACCGGTGAACCACGCCGGTTGACCCGTGCAGCCGATTTTGGCAAACGCCGTGTCCAGAAAGGTTTTGGCCTGGGTGAGTGAGTCGCCGGTCATATTGTCTTTGACGGCGGCAAGCATCTCTTTTTGGACCGCGTCATCGACCAATTCTGCGAGACATTGTGTAAATTGGCCATCAGCGAGAAATGGCCCGAGCACCCTGACCCCGACCAATGCGGCAAGAATGCCAAGCACAATCGCCACAACCGAGGTCTCTTTGCGTGTCTGCTGTTTGATTTCCTCTTCAACGGGCGCAGCCGCAGCAACCATTTTTTGGTGGTCCGCCAAAGCGGCGGTGAATTCGTCCTCCCGAGTGGCCAGCAAGGCGGCGTCGGGCACCGTCTGCGCACGTTCGACGCTGAACGCCGTTCGAGCTCTGCGGACTTCCGCCTCTGCAACGCTTTTGTCCCGCAATGCGGCATTGTCGATTTCCGGATCACCCTGGACATTGACATAAACTTCGGTGGCCCGCTCAATGACCAGGGCTACAAAAACTAAACCGAGCAATACAGTGCCGACCTCGCTGGCTTTGATTTCATTAAACTGGATAATTGAAAACTGATAGAAAAATATGGAGCTGCAAAGAGCACCGACAACGCCCAATGCCAGCAGTATTTTCGCATGATCGTTCATAAGCCTAATCCTCTAAGCGAACTCAATTTCGCAGGTATGGGGCACAGGGGTCCCGGTCATCCGCGTTCCGTAGTTTAGCCTTCATCAAAGCAGCCGTCACTGGGAGAATAT
The DNA here is from genome assembly GCA_947258905.1 of uncultured Pirellulaceae bacterium. Classification (GTDB taxonomy): domain Bacteria; phylum Planctomycetota; class Planctomycetia; order Pirellulales; family Pirellulaceae; genus CAJQPP01. The sequence continues at coordinate 1,286 of CAMYKF010000515.1, forward strand.
GATCCCGTGGTCGGCCTCGAGGGGCGTCACCTGGTGCATCTGCGGCGTCGCAACACCGAGTGCGACCGCCTCCGCGCTTTCGTGAAACAACATAGGGTTTTCGTCAAACAACACCTGCGGGAACTCAAGGCCCGCTACCTGTTCGATCACAGTCGTGGTCGTCTGGTAGAGTTTGAAAGGGTCGATCTGGTTGTCGCCCAGTACCTGGCGTTTTGCGGTAATCGCCTCTTCGTCCTGAAAAACGATAAACGCATTCGCTTCGACGGCGTTTGTGTTTTTGCCGAGATAGGAGATGATCTTCCAGAACGCCGAGGGGACGCGCCCCGGCTCCATGCCCGTCACCGGCGTCACGATCCGGCCGATCTCGGTAAACACCGGCCCGACAAAGATGTTGAACCTATTGTTTGCGTCGACATTGGCGTTTTCAATGGCTTTTTCTAGCGCTAGCCATTCGTCTTGGTTGAAATTCTTATGCTGCAGGGACACGTTCGTAAAGAAACAGGAATCGCGGCTCGCCCTGTCGGCCAGTTTCGATGTGCTGCCCCAGGAAATGGCGTCACGCCGGGTCAAATGCCCGCGGTCGTAGGGATTTTCAACACCATCCAGATCTTTGTAGTAAATGTTTCCCAGCTGATGTTCTTCGATTCGCGTGTCAAGCCGGAATTTTCTGCCCTTTCCTGTGTTGTTGTCGAAATCCGCGTTGGCCGCGGAGTAAAAAGCCTGGCGGGTGTCCTTGTTCATTACGACGGTATAGTTCAAATAATCGACGAAGCGCTCGTCTCGCAAATCGTCCGACTTGGCTATGTTTTCCGCATGCTCATGTGAGATTTCCGGCAAATCGACGATATGTCCGTCTCCCAGAAACTGTGGGCTGTATCCGACCATTTTCTGTCCTCCTTACTTTGAAGCAGTGCTTGGAATTCTTCGGTAGTTACCCGATCGAAGCTTACATCCGTTTCCAGGGACTCGAAAGTGATAATTGCCACATATCGTAGTCGTCGCTGCCCCATAGGGCGGTGCGGTCTTTTGTAAAAGGCAGCGGAGAGTTCCATGGCGTTGCGGTGTCCTGGTCCAGCGAAAGTTTGCTCCCATACTTGCACGGTAATTGACCGGACTTTGTCTATGTTAGTCGGCATCTTCGCAGTGCAGACACTACAAGATGACCTTTTCACGGACATCGGAGCACAATGAAAGGCATCGACGCCAACGGGTGCCGCCGATGCCGAGATATGCCGAAATGCTTCGGCTACGCCGCGCGTCTCAATGCGACAATCGGCAGGTGCGCCCGACCCCAATGATAGCGCACCTCAA
>CAMYKF010000516.1 GCA_947258905.1 uncultured Pirellulaceae bacterium
CCGGCGCGCCGGGACTTCGGTCGATCCGTTTGTTATCCGGCGCATTTATCCAGCACCAACGGAGGTAACAGTGCCAGTGTTGTTTACAGTGACGCACATGGGCCGCCCATTCATGAATTTGTTACACGAAAACTGAAACCAGGCCTGATCACCGAGGATAGTGACCCGGTACAACCGCGCCGATGTTTTAAGAGTATCCCCGTCGAGCGGAGATTTGGGGAACAGTTGGTTGTGCATCGAGGCAAGCCCGGCAAGAGAATTGCGATAAATTTTGATTTGTTCGGGATCAGTTGCAAACGAATGGAACCGTCGAAGTCGTTCAATCGCATCGTCCATGCCGTTCGTTCCGCCAGTTTCATCGATGAATGTGTCCTGAAAGTCGCAGCGGTTGCCATCGATTTCGCATGAGAATTTGACAAATCCTTTGGATTGATTTTGACCGATAACCGGCAGGGAAAGAACGCACCTGCCGAGGGACGGATCATCGAATTCCCTGGTCTCGGCTTCAATCCACGGTGGCCGTCTTTTGCGACGTTGCGCATGAATTGTGATCGCAACAATCACCAATAGAAATGCAAATGCAATCAACCAGTAGATCATTCAAAAGTGAAAGCCGGATAACGTCCAAGTTGACCGAGCCGACCAGTCAACGTGAATTACCATTAGTTTCAGGACCTAATGCTATCGCGTTAACGGCTTCGGTCCAACGATAAGTTTGAAACATTGCTTGTTTGAAAAAACGGTTCTCCAATCAAGGAGGCGTCAGTTGGAGCTGACACCGATTAACGAGCCGGTCGACAAGCGACTGCTCAAATGTTTTGAACCTCAATGGAGAACCGATCATGTTTTACCTTGGAATTGACCAGCATGCAAAGCAATTAACTGTCAACCTGCGAGACCCCAACGGTAACGTCGTCCTGCGGCGACAAGTCAGCACCCGCCCGGCCAAAGTGCTGGAGTTTTTTGAAGACGTGACGGCCCGGTGTGCCAAAGCGGGCAGTGGCTTCTGGGCGGTGCTGGAGGTCTGTGGATTTAACGATTGGCTGATCAAGATGCTCAAAGATTTTCGCTGTCAAAAAATCCTGCTGGTGCAACCGGAAGATTCCGACAAGCGAAAGACCGATCGACGCGATGCGGCCCTGCTCAGTGAGTTGTTGTGGCTGTACCGTGACAAGATTACCGCTGGCCAGCCGATCAAAAAGCTGCGGATCGTGCACCAGGCGACCGCCCTGCAAAACCAGCAACGCCGCTTGACGACACTGCGTAAAGATGCCCGGGTGCAAGTGGGTCGGGCGATCAACCGCATCAAGAGTGTGTTGCGACGGCATAACCTGCAACACCAATCACCGACCAAAACGTTTCCGACTATCGCGGCGTTGCGTTGGGTCAAGACCATCCAGCTGCCGCTGGCCGATCGCCTGGAGATGGATCACGCGCTCGAAGACCTGGAACGTTCCCAGTTGCGAGTTACCCAGTTGGATGCGGCCCTGGCCGAGCTTTCCAAGGACGATGCCGATGCCCAGCTGTTGATGAAGACAGCCGGCATCGCGCAGTTCTCGGCGGTCGCGCTCTCCAGCCGCATCGCCGGTATCAAGCGCTTCAAACGACCGCGCGCATTGGCCAACTACCTGGGCCTGACACCCGGTTGTCGCAACAGCGGCGAAAAGCAAGATCGCCTGGGGCACATTACCAAGGCCGGCAGTTCAATGGCGCGGTGGGTGCTGGGCCAGGCCAGCAAACACATTCTGCGAACGGACCCGGTGATGCGAGCCTGGTTCAAAAAGCTCAAGCGAAAACGCGGATCGAAGATTGCCAGAGTGGCAGTGATGCGGCGGATGGCGACGGTCATCTGGCACATGTTGAGCAAACGAAAGACCTGGTCCGAAGTTCGCTCACTGGGAATCGGGCTGCAGCAATGATTGCCGTCATTGACCTTCGCCGTCATCTCGTTCGCGAGTCGGGTGAGCGAACAAGGATGACGGCTGTGGCAATGACTTCAGGCAAAAGTGAAACAGACAAAACAACAGGTTCACCCGAAATGAACAACCCAACGGCAAACAAAAAAAGGAAACGTCAACGAAAGTGAATGCTCGATTGGGCTGTCGTTGGCAGCTTGATCCCTTGCACCCAAGGGAGGTACGCAACAATGCGTGGATTCTGTGGAAATGAACTTGATTGCGAAATGAAGTTCATTACCCAGCCAGACGGTCCATTGATTAGTACACCCTGGGTCGCAAGGAAGTCGAACAACTTACATCCGTGTCTGTCGACAACTCGACAGAGGGCTGCCTTGAACAATCGGGCCGCCGGACCCACGAAGGAACGTTTGGGGAGCGCTCGCAAAGCAAAGAACGACGCTGAACCCGCTGATTAAGACTTGAGTTCACCAAAGACTGACTAAGAACCAAACCGACAGACAACCCGAACCACAAGAAAAACCACGACGCTACCCGTACGCGCCCCTCCGATGGAAACCACAATAAGCACTTGACTAATGTTTCAGGAACGCATTGTTATCCGACAATTATCGCATGTTGGACGGTTTCATTGAATCAACAGTTGGAAATTGGTCGCGGAGAACTGGTAGCGCATGTT
>CAMYKF010000517.1 GCA_947258905.1 uncultured Pirellulaceae bacterium
TTCACCGATACGGCAATCGACTTTACCGAGACCGTCGAGGAGGACCTCAAGGAAGGCGAAACCGACGACGAGAGCAGCGCCCCGATTGTGCGGCTGGTCAACCTGATGATCACCGAAGCGGTCCAGTTGCGGGCCTCCGATATTCACGTCGAACCGTTTGAAGATCGCGTCCGCATCCGCTATCGCATCGACGGCGTGCTGCATGAACGTGACCGGCTGCCCCGACGCCAGCTGGGTGCCATCCTGTCCCGTATCAAGATTCTGGCCAATATCGACATCGCCGAACGCCGCCGCCCCCAGGACGGCCGTATCAAAGTGACCGTGGGCGAGAAGGAACTGGATCTGCGGGTCAGCATCATTCCGACCAGCCACGGCCAATCCGCCGTGATGCGACTGCTGGACAAAGACAGCATTAAAGTGGGCGTCCGCCAGCTGGGATTCTCCCAAGCGAATTTCCGCGTCTTCCAACAGCTGATCCGCCGGCCCAACGGGATCATCCTCGTCACCGGCCCCACCGGTTCCGGCAAAACCACGACCCTGTACGCCGCCCTCAACACGCTGAACCGGCCCGATAGAAAGATCATTACGGCCGAGGATCCGGTCGAATACTATCTGCCAGGCATCAACCAGGTGGAAGTCAAACACAAGATCGGGCTGGACTTTGCCCGCATTATTCGCTCGATGTTGCGTCAGGCCCCCAACATCATCCTGGTGGGTGAAATGCGTGATGCCGAGACTGTATCGATGGGAATCCAGGCCAGTTTAACAGGACACCTGGTTTTTAGTACTCTGCACACGAACGATGCGCCCAGTGCCGTGACACGTATGATCGACATGGGAGTGCCCGGATATCTGGTGGCCAGCAGTGTCGTCGCCATTCTCGCACAGCGTCTGGTACGGACCATTTGCCCCAAATGCCGAGCGCGTTACACACCCCCTGAAAAGGTGCTTCAGGAGTTCGGGATCACCGAGGAGCAGCTTAAAGACGCAAAATTTATGCGTGGCAAAGGCTGCAATAGTTGCCAGAAAACGGGCTACAAAGGACGCATCGCCGTCTTCGAAATGATGCTGATCGACGCCAACGTGAGGAAGCTGATTTTCGAAAACGCGAACACGGCCGAGCTTCGAAAATATGCCATAACTAAAGGCATGAGCACACTTTACCACGACGCCATCGACAAGGTGTTGCAGGGATATACGACGTTTGACGAAGTTGCTCGCGTGACCAAGAAGACCGAACAGGACTAGTTCGACGGCCCGCTGGCCTGTAGCCCGTCCGGCCAGAGCGCTCTAAAACCACCAATTCGGGGGTGTTCACAGTTCGCGGATCGAGCTTAAGCTGAGTTTGTACAGGTGGTTGCGGCGAATCTTTCGCTCGCCGGCAACGATCTGGCTCCTGCCCGGGTCGATTCCCGTGCAACAGAGCTGGTTGAAGAAAGGCATTTCGCCGGGCGATTTTTGCTGGCTATCGGGTCAGTCCAATAATTACCGCGGACTTATCAACGCCATTTTCTACTTCGTTCGGTTCCACCTCTTCCAGATTTCATACAGCTGATTTTTTTCCCGTGGAGTCGCGTGGAATATACGTCCTGTTTCGGACCATACCCAATTCGAGAACGCTAGATGGCATCAGTCCTGATCGACAAGTTGCTGGAGGCCTGTGTCAAGCAAGGCGCCAGTGACATTCACATCACGGTGGGTCAACCGCCGGTTTTCCGTCTGCATGGTCGTATGCGCAAGCTGGAGACCAAGACTTTGGACGCCGACGACACGGTGTCGTTGATGAAGAGTATCGCGCCCGAGCGTTGCCAGCGCGAACTGCAGGAGATGGGAACTTCCGACTTTGGTTTCGCTTTTGGCGACAAGGCCAGGTTCCGTGTTTCGATCTTCAAGCAGCGTGGCAACATCGCCATGGTGTTGCGGCAGATTCCCAACGAGATGCTCACGCCCGAGCAATTGGGGTTGCCCGACGTCCTGACCAAACTCGTGATGCGTCCCCGTGGCCTGATCCTGGTCACCGGCCCTACCGGTTCGGGCAAGAGTACGTCGCTGGCCAGCCTGGTGAACTACATCAATGAGCGGGTCGATCACCACATCATCACGATCGAGGACCCGATCGAGTTCTTCCATTACCACAAACGCTCGACCGTCAACCAGCGCGAAATCGGTGTCGACGTGCCAAGTTTTGCCGAGGCCATTCGCCGCGCGTTGCGTCAGGACCCCGATGTGATTCTGGTCGGCGAGATGCGTGACCTGGAAACGATCGAAGCCGCCATTACCGCGGCGGAAACCGGGCACATCGTGTTCGCCACGCTGCACACCAACAGTGCCCAAGGCACGGTCAACCGGATCATTGATGCTTTTCCAGGCAATCTGCAGGACCAGATTCGTACGCAATTGTCGACGACCCTGATCGGTGTGCTGGCCCAGACGCTGTTGCCGCGGATTGGCGGCGGACGCGTCGCCGCCTTTGAAACGCTGGTCGTCACGCCGGCCGTGGGAAACCTGATTCGCGAGAACAAGACATTCCGTATCAATTCGGCCATTCAAACCGGTGCCAAATTCGGCATGCAGCTACTGGACGACAACC
>CAMYKF010000518.1 GCA_947258905.1 uncultured Pirellulaceae bacterium
CCCTGGCCGTCGCCGCCTGGATTCGGCCCTATATGCCAGGTCGCCTGGGCTAGGTGTGAATGTAGCGGTGGCTTCCTGCCGCCGATCAAATGGACCGTCGGCGGCTGGAAGCCACCGCTACATTCACTCCTCGCCCAGGCGACCTGGCATATCGGCCAGAATCCAGGCGGCGACGGCCAGGGTGATCGTGCAGTCGGTTAGTTCCTGCGGGTCAACCTTGTCCACGGTGTCGGCGTGGGTGTGGTGGGTGTTGAAGTACAGCCGGCCGTCGACTTGCAGGCCCATGCAGGCCGTGCCGAGTGACGTCAGCTGGCCCACATCGACGCCCGAGAATCCGGTGGTGACGCGTGTCGCATTAATCGGCTGCAGCAGTTTGAGAATTTCGGCCAATTGCTCGGCAGCGATTTCTTCCTTCCGTTCATCTTCCATGTCGATGCTGAGTCCTTCAGGGGAAAAGCCACCCGAATCGGATTCGATGCCAGCCACGTGGACTTCATCCTGATGTCGATTGAGATAGCTCAAAGCGCCCGCGATCCCGTTTTCCTCGTTAGTCCACAGCACGACACGAATGGTGCGTTTGGGCCTGAGGCCGAGTTTGCGCAGAATGTTCAGTGCTTCCATGGCCGCCACACAGCCGGCTCCGTCGTCCTGGGCGCCGGTACCCACATCCCACGAGTCGATATGGCCCCCGATGACGACGATTTCTTCCGGTTTTTCGCTGCCCACCAGTTCACCCAGCACATTGGCTGACAATGCTTCGCCTTCGTCGCGAGCTTCCATATACAGTTTAACGACGGGCGTAATGCCGCGGGCCTGCAGCCGGGCCAGCAGCGAGGCGCCTTCAATCGTAATTGCGGCGGCAGGGATTTTCGGAACATCGGGTCCGCCGCTGTAACGCATCGCACCGGTATGCGGCGTGTTCAGGGAATAGGCAGTAACCGAGCGGACCAGAGCTGCCTTGGCGCCCCGTTCCGCGGCCCAGCGGGCGCCGTTGGTGCGATACTGGACCGCAGTTCCATATCCCGATCCTTTGGTTTCGGAGTAGCGAGGCATGGGAAAGTTAAACACGACGATCTTGTCCTTGATTTGCTCATTCGGAAGCGCTTCCAGTTCCTCCTGGCTATCGACAACCAGTACCTCGGCAGTGATGCCTTCGTCAGGCGTGCCCAGCGAGCCGCCCAGCCCGAGCATTTCAATCGGCAAGTGACGCGGCTCGATCATTTCGCAGGATTCGTGTCCGCGGACCCATTTACGTACCATGACTTCTTCCGCGTGGACGTTTTCCTGCCCGTCGGCTTTCATGGATTGTTGTGCCCATTCGATGGCCTGTTCCAGTTCCTCACTGCCGCTTAACCGGCAGCCGATATCGTCGCAGAGCTCCTGCAATTTGAGATACGAGTCATTGCCCTGGCGACCGGCATCGATAATGGCGCGCACGGTGTCTGCATAGCCGGCAATGGAACTGGCCAAGTCGTCCTCGGCGGAAGCGGTCTGGGCGTTGATGCAGGCTGGCCAGCAGAAACATACAAGAAACAGGGTGGCAAGTTTTGACATCGGATGAATCCTCAAAATGAAGAACGTTCAATGACGCCCAATTTAGCAAAAACAGATCGGTCACCAAAATGGACGGCACCGCAAATCAGCCTACAATGGGGGCGAGGGTGCCGGGGCAAAATTTACAGGAATTGGTATGTCAACGAACAATTGTCGGCAGCTGATCCGGACGTTTGCCGTATTGACGCTGCCGTGGATGATCGGCCCGGCGGTGTCGGGCGACGCGCAGCTGGCCATGGTTTACCCCAATATGGTTGCCGTCAGTCAGGAGTCCGTGGTTGGGTCGTCGGCCCCGTATTTTTCGACGGACGAGATCCTGGCGTATCAGGCAATCGAGCCGAACCGGGAGGGTCTGCAATTCTTCCTGGAGTCGATCCATCCCGATCATCCCGAACAGCTGCGTCGCCTTGACGAGGCCCGGCAGTGGATTGAGCAACTGGCCGACAACCGTTTCGAAGTGCGTCAGCAAGCGCGGCTACAGCTACAAATGATGCCTCGACTTCCCGAATCGGAGCTGGTGTCCGCAGCAGCCTCGGGCAATCCCGAGGTGGCGGCCAGTACCAAGGCGATTCTCCAACATGCGCGGAGCAGACCTGCGCACGAGTCATTGACTGGCGTCACCCGCGCCGTGTGTGACAAGATTTCTGAAATGCAATTCACGGGACTGACGAATCAGTTGCTGGCGGCCATACCTCTGTTTGATGATTCGGGGACGGTGCAGAAGTTGCAGAATGCGTTGCAGGCAACTGCCCGGCCAGCCGACGCCCGACAACTCCGCGAAGCCATCAATCACTCCAACCATGAAGTGCGCATCGCGGCTGTCCGTGCGCTGGCATCCTCGGTTGGTGCTGATGCGCGAGACGATTTGTTGCAACTGGCCCGGGACACCGATGAACGGCTGCGTATGGTCTCGGCCAGAGAGCTTGCCAATCTGGGAGCAACGGAATCGATCCCCTTGCTGCTGCGACTAATGCGTTCTCATGATCTGGACACTCGCCTGGATGCGAGTCGTGTTTTAAGGGCCGCGACCGGACAGCGATTTGATTTTTTTGCGTTCGAAGGTGTCCGCGAGCGGAAGGCGGCGATTGAGCGCTGGGAATCATGGATTGCGTCACAAAAAGAAGAAGTCTCTATCCAGTTTCCGCTGGTGGATTCCGACGTGGAATTGGGGCTAATCCTGGTCAGCGATTATTCGTTGAACCGTGTGGTGGAATTTGATCGCGCCGGGAATCAGACCTGGGAGGTCGAGGTCCCGCATCCGTGGGCCATTCAGGGGTTGCCCAATGGACACCGTCTGATTGCCTCGTATGAACCGAGTGAGATCATCGAGTTTGACACCGATGGCAAGGAGATCATGCGGATCGGACCGGTACCCGGAAATGTGATGGGTATCGATCGCGTGCCCAATGGCCACACGCTGGCTGCATGTTCGGGAGCGAATCAGATTGTGGAATATGATCGCGAGGGAGAACCGGTGTGGGACGCGTCCATCGAGGGCAGGCCGGTTGGCGTGTCACTGCTGGATGACGGTAACCTGCTGGTGACATTGATGAATGCCAACAAAGTCGTCGAGTTGGATCGTGAAGGCGAAGTCATATGGGAACTGGAAACGGAAGCCAAGCCATTGCATGCCCAGCGGTTTGCAAATGGCAACACTCTGGTCTCGACGAACAGTTCCAAGTCGGCTATCGAATACGATCACAGCGGCGCGGTTGTAGACCGCATTGATCTGGAAAGTAACCGCTGCACGGCTGCGCGGCGCATGAGCGACGGTGGCATCGTCGTGGCGACGGAGACCAGTGTGCGTTTGGTGGCCCCCGATGGCCACACCTTGTGGAAAATCGACGACATGGCGTATTGCTACGGCGTTTATCCGTATTAATGCGCCGGGTCTCGCTGCGTATCGCATTGTTGGTGCGGCAAGAGAAAGAAAAGCTTGATGCGAATTGGCGTCATTGGCAGTGGAATGGCGGGTCTGGTAGCCGGTTACCGCCTGGCGGAGCGCGGTCACGAAGTGACGCTGTTCGAGCGTTCGCCGGAGATCGGCCTCGACGCTCATGCGGCAGTGATTCAGGTCGATGGACAGTCATTGCGGGCTGATGTGCCGTCGCGAATGTTCAATGCAGGGCTGTGGCCGCGGCTTACGGAACTTTACCACGAACTGGGTGTAAAAACGGTTCCTGTCGACACGTCTCAATCGCTGAGTGATGCGGACGCCCGATGCTACTTGCGTTTGCCGGACGCGATGACCCCACCCGATCCTGAGACCGCGTGGTTCCGCCTCGACAGCCGGGGCATGCTGGACGACGCCCGACGGTTACGCAAGCATGGATTGCGGCAACGGTTGAGTCTTTGGCGCAGCAAACACACGACGTTGCAGCAGTGGCTGGATCGGCGCAAGTTTTCACGCGAATTTGTCGAGGGCCTGTTGTTTCCCACGCTGGCCTCGACCGTTTGCACTTGCAGTTTCCGAAGTCTTGCCAATTATCCGTCGCATGTCATTCTGCAGACGCTCGGCGACATGGCTCGCGGACCCGGATTGCGACGCTCGCGTTTTGGAACCTGTGATGTCGCGGATCGACTGACTACGAAATTTCACGAGATAAACCTGGGGAGAAAGGTCACTTGGCTGGGGCAGGATGAACAGATGGCCAAAGTCAGTTGCAACCGGCTGGGTCATGGATTCGATCACGTGATCGTGGCGACTCAGGCCAACACCGCTATGGAGTTGGTGGGGCATTTGTCAGACGCCGAATGCCGGGCCCTGGGAAGCTTTGAATACGAAACGATTCCCGTTGTTATTCATCGGGACCGATCGCTGATGCCGGTAGATCGCGAATCATGGTCCACTTTCAACATGATGCCTGCGCCGGACAGCCAGACGTCAATGTGCACGGTGTGGCTGAACCGTTTTCATCACGACTGGCCCGAGGTCCAATCGGTCTTCCAGACGATTAATGCATTCGCTGAAATTGAAGCCGATCAGATATTGGCGTCAAGCCAACTGCAACGGCCCGTGGTAAATCAAAAATCCCTGCGCGGGCGGGAGATGATCCGCCAGTTGCACCAGGACCCCGCCCGCCGCATCTGGTTTTGCGGCTCCTATGCGGGGTCAGGAACGCCTTTGCTGGAGAGTGCGGTGGAGTCGGCCATCTCGGTAACGCAGGCCATTGAGGCGCAGCAAGCGAGATTGCAGTTCGCGCCCACGAGATAAGAAAAAAAATTGTGCGGCACCACGCTTTGAGGCGCGGAGTCAAGGACAAACCAGCGTGATGCCGCACATACCTGACATGCCAATTTGGAGAGAGAGAGTCCGTCTTGGCTGACTGAATATGTTGCCCGGCAACCAGTGCTTTCAGGTAATTTGATCAGAAAGTGGAAATAATGCTGGATGCTGCCCGACGTCAGTTTTCCGGATTTGGGAGCAGGATTGCGATCGACAAGCGATGGAGGGGACCTGACGCTAATACGGTCCATGGATTTTCAGGTGGTCATCTCAACCGGTTATAGCGATGACCGTGGAGGCAACAACGATCTGGCCCCATACATTAAGGGCGCTTTCTAGCGGGTTACAGACCGATGTTGTTCTTCGGAAAGAAAGGCATTGGGTTCGCCAATGCGTGCAATTTGCTGAACGGGTATTTCAATTTCTTTCAACTGGTTAATTTCCTCAATCTGATGGCCGATTACGGACTTGATCGGTCTTGATTTTTTTCCCTCCGCTTTTTCCATCTCTCGGTCTTCCCGGCGAGCCTGTTTTTCTCGCCAGATCTCGCGGTGACGCTGATTCATCGCGCTCAGGTGCCGCGTTGCAAATTTCAGCAACAAGCATCCAGCAATAATCGTCGCGGTCGCGACCCCGGCAATGAGGAGGGTGTTCATACGTGCAAATCGGAAGGGAGCAATCACCGACAACTAGCGCTGTCCTGACGATTGCCATTGGTTGAGAAGGGACGGCAGGGATGATGTTCCGAATACTGACTTGGGGAGAACCTTATTATAATGTTTCGTCGAGGCAATGCCAGCATTGACCCGGCGTTTTGCGTTGCCAGGGTTGACTGTGGGTGGTGAAATACACTATTGCATCGCAAAACTCTGCAATCGCTGGTTCGGGAGGCTGATCCGATGTTTCCGACAAGCCAATGCCGAATCGGGAATCTTGCCTGTCCCGGCGCCGCAAGGCTTTGTCAGCCCAGTTTTGTCAGATGCAACGCCTCGTGTCAGGTTCTGCTGTGATCAACGCGCAATTCGTTTGCCGCGCCACCAGTCGACAATTTCTGTTGTAAGATAAACAAGGCAACATGCAACGGCGCACAGGATGATGGCGGTGATCATCACGGTGATAACGGGAACCAAAAGGGGTGTGGCCAGCGAGACCAGCGTCGTGGTGTCCGGGCTGAAAATGGCAATCACGAAACTGGCGAGGGCCAGCAGAACAAACAGCAGGATGCCGCCACGCAGTGCTCCCTGGTAATCGTCCATGCTGGGGGCCATATGGCAAGCGACACAGGTGACCAGGTAAAGAAAAAGCCACAGGCGAATCGTGGCGAGGTTCTGGACGTTGAGGATTCCGGAAAACAGTTGCTGCAGCGAATTCCAAACCTGTTGCCACAGCGGCAAATCCGGCGAAGTGGAAAACAGGGCCAGTCTTCCGACATCCGGGAAAAAGATCATGAGCAATAGCAGCAGGACGCAGGTGCCGCCGATCAAAGGCGCGATGCCAATGAAAAAGTTACCGATCTCCTGATACCAGTTGCCACGCTGATATGAGTGCAGAACGTACCCCAGCCGCCGGTTTTCCTTGTCCGGCTCAAACAGCTTGATCTCCACGATCTCGTGTTGGAACAGCACACACATCAGGGCATGACTGAGTTCGTGGACCGGAGTCCCCAGCCAGCCGGTGGCCATGACACTGTTCCAGCCAAACCGGCTCGACAAGCGGCGTTCCATCAGGTACTCGAATGTGTGAATCAGCCACGCGAAAAGCACCAACGGTCCGAGGACCGCGATCAGCAAATAGATCGGTGGCCAGATTCCGCTACTGAAAATGTTGGCAATCAGAATCACCAGTGGGCAACCACGGGGCATGACGGGCTGGAATCCCACCATCATGCCATACCGAACCGATCGATAAAACGTGTCGTGTGCAAACTGGTGCGACCGTGCTCAGGACTGGCACAAACGGGGGAGCGAGGGTAACTTTGATGTCTGATCAGCCCTCCTGTCTAACGTTTCACCCGATCATGATTCAAAACAGCAAACCGACTCGCGAACAACTGAAGCCCGGCCAGGTGCTGTGTGAATTTTGCACGGCCAAATGCTGCCACTATTTTGCGTTGCCGATCGAAAGGCCGCGAACGCGGAGAGACTTCGACTTTCTACGCTGGTATTTGCTGCATGACCGGGCGTCGATTTTTCTGGAAGACAAGTCGTGGTACATACTCGTGCATACCGTCTGCAAACATCTGCAAGACGACAAGCGATGCGGGATTTATGAAACACGGCCGGAGATCTGCAGGGAATATTCGACAAAAGATTGCGAGTATGAGGACTCGTGGACTTACGACCGGTATTTTGAAACGCCGGAACAGATCGAAGAGTATTCGCAGGCCCTGTTCGGCAAGCCCAGCCATGCCAACTTTCGCTCGCCCAAACCTGCGTTGCTTCCCGTCATTGGCTGATCATGAAAAAGCAGATCATCAAGCCGCGGACGCTCAAGGGATTCCGGGATTTCTTGCCTGCCGCCATGATGCCGCGCGAGCAACTGATGGAAACGGCGCGCAGGGTCTACCGGTCGTATGGCTACGCGCCGATCGACACGCCGGCACTCGAGCATCTGGAAATCCTTACCGGCAAGGGCAGCGAGGAAACCGACCGGCAAATGTTCCACTTTGTCGATCATGGCAAGCGGTCCGTCGGCATGCGATTCGACCTGACCGTGCCGCTGGCGCGTTTTGTGGCCCAGCATATCGAACAACTGGGCACACCATTCAAGCGATATCATATTGCGACCGTCTGGCGTGGCGAGAACCCGCAGGCAGGCCGTTATCGCGAATTCGCGCAATGCGATTTCGATACGATCGGTACCACTTCAATTGCCAGTGACGTGGAAGCCGTGCTGGTGATCAATGACCTGCTGCGGGCGATCGGGTTCGAGCAATTCACCATCCGCATCAACAATCGCAAGGTCCTCAACGGACTGTTGGCCAAGTTCGAATTGCTGGAAAAATCGACCGAGGTCCTGCGGGCAGTGGACAAGATCGAGAAGGCCGGACGTGAAAAAGTGATTGCGGAACTGGCAACCTGTGGCATTCAGTCCGGTCAGGTCGAGCAGATTCTGGGTCTTGTGGAAATACGTGGCGATACCCGGCAGACGCTGGATCAGTTGCAACCGTTGACGCAGGGCAATGAACTGGCCGAACGGGGCTGGAACGAGTTGCAGGAACTGACCTCGCTCGTCCAGCAGGCCGGTGTCCCTCCGGAAAACTATCGCATTGATCCATCCATCGCCCGCGGTCTGGATTATTACACCGGAGTGGTATTCGAAACGTCGCTTGACGAGGATCCGGGTATTGGCAGCGTGTGTTCGGGCGGGCGTTACGACAATCTTGCCGAACTGTATACCAGTCGCCAGTTGCCCGGAATCGGTGCTTCGCTGGGTCTGGACCGGCTGCTGGCTGCGATGGAGCGTCTGGAGATGATTCCAACGACCAGTACGCCTGCCGACGTCATGGTCGTCAACTTCGAGCGACAGTATTTGGGCCAATACCTGAATTTGGCAGCCCAATTGAGGGTTGCCGGATTTGGCGTTGAAGTCTACTGCGACAACAAGAAGCCCGGGCAACAGTTCAAGTATGCCGACCGCAAGGGATTTCAGGTGTGCCTGATCGCTGGCGGGGATGAATTCGAACGCCAGGTCGTGCAGCTAAAGTGGCTGGCTGACGGCACACAGATCGAAGTTCCCGTTTCCGACGGGATTGAGCAACTGGTTGCCGCCTTGCGCGAGGGACTGGCGGTGACCCGGTGACTTTGCAGGAAGCGTCTGCGGATTCTCTGGCGGCATGATATAATCAGTGACATTAACCTTTTGAAACCGGGGATCCTGTATGTTGCTGCTTGCTCAGAGCTACGCATTCGCCTATGTGCTTGTCTCGCTCGCCGTGCTGTTGGGCATCGTGGCGGTCTGTATTCCCCGACCACGCAAAAAGTTTGCGGTGGCGTCGACGAAAAGGAAGTTGACGCGCAAGAAGAAAACGCCGTAAGCCTCTCGTCAATAATTTTTGGCAATGACAACAGACCGCAGCGCGAGCCAGGGTCGACAGCGGTTGAACAGTCGCTTGTGCTGAGGGCTAATGAGCGACACCAACCGATTCAGGACAGCGCATAAAGACCGGCCACCAGGTAAGCTGCCAATCCGATGACGGCCCCGGTCACCGTAATTGCCAGACAGGCCCAGCCGGTCGACGTCAGGCCGGATGCTCGATTTGATTTATCGTGGACCAGCCGGTCCTTCCACCGGTCATGGGCGTAAGCGCCAAACAGGGCGGACTGAAAAAGATGCACGCAAATAGCGACCGCGCGCACCAACACTGCCGCGAACCACTGGCTGAGTATGACCAAAAGGATTAACTCAACGACAAACAACACAGTGCCCGTGAACATGGCGGTTATTGCCCCACCGCGATTCCCGGAGCGGAGAAAGTTACGCGCCAGCAAGGCACCGCCGGCCAGAGTGGAACCCAGCAACGTCCCCGCCGCGATCTGCGCGGGAGTAAAAAGACTGGCAACACCCGGCGGGTTGTCCGTGGACTCCTGAAGCACAGGGCCCGGCAGCGTGTCGTGAAGCGGCACGATTTGCATTTTGCCCCAGCAATTGGGACAGTCCACGATGTGACCTGCAAATTTTTGGTCAATGCGGAAAACGCAATGGCAATGCACGCACTTCGAGCGTATGACGCCGGTTGCGGGTTCAGTCGAAGAAACAAGATGCGAAGACATAGGCTGCCTTCAATCAGCATGGGAAGGACTCTCTTGAATCGAGATGAGATGGCAACCGGGTTTTGGCCGCCATTGCCGGACAAATCGGCGGTTTTTTGCGGAAAAAGCCTGGTTTATAGGAAAAACACCGAAAACTCCCGCCAACTCTCGTGTCAGGATCAACCGGAAATCAGTGGGTGCAGTTCAATACAAACACCGATCTCAACCGTCGACGAGAGTTGGTTGGGAGATTCTTCGGTTTAAACGCAGAGTGTGCCAACTATGCGGCGTGTTTCGGATCAGGAAAAGGGAAGGCGTGGTGAAGCGTTTCACCGACAGGTGAGTAACAGTGTCTAAACGTCCGGCAAGCGAACTAGTACTCGCAGAAATCCGCGAACTTTGTGTCGAAGTTCAGATGCGGGGAAGCAGCGTTTTTAGCGGCCTGTTCTTGCCGCTGGAAAAGGTACCGGGCGTTTTCGCCTCGCTGGCAACGGTGTCGCGCGAGCTGCCATCAAACCGCCGAATAACAAAGTGGAAAACACGATGTTTGCAAACAGTGTCCATTTGAAGAACGGCAAACCCATTGCAAAAGCAGCACCCAAACCCGCCACGTTTGGGGGATACCAGGTAAAACACAACCAAACAGACAAGGTTGTCAAGATATAGAAATTAAGCGCCGACAATGCGCCGAACCCGACCACGGAACCAGCCAGACGTCCCGGCTGGTTCTTCCAGCGATGCATGAACATGCCACCCAGCAACGGACAAACCAGCGCGATGTAAACCACCAGCAGTACACGTATGTCATAGAAGCCAATCAATAAATCGGAAACCAGCATTCCTGCCATCGTCGTAACGAACCCCAGCCAGCGGCGGGAAAACAAAAAGCCGGCCAGCAAGGCGATCGCCATCACTGGCTTGAAATTCGGTACGTCGATCCACATACGGCTGGCTACGACGGCCAGAATCAGGCACAGCGCGATGGCCAGTTCGCGATACAGTTGTGGTTTTGCGGATTTCGTCGGGGCGTTTTTCATTTCACTTCCTGAATGCATGAATGCATCATACTCCGTGTGTGACGCGGATCGCTATTCGTACGCGGATCGCTATTCGTAATTTCCCAATCTCCATTCGACCTTGTCGCCCGGCTCCAGCCGGTACACGCCGCTGCCCTGATGGGCGATTTCCTGGTTGACTCGAAAAATCCACCACAACCCGTTGCCTTCGCCACCAACCACATCGCCAATACTGTTGACAAAGGCTGTTTCTCCCGTGCCCGTGTAATCGATGGCGAACCCGTTGGTCTCACTTGCCTCAACCAGCACATCCATCACCGTCATTTCGGGGACATGATCGAGGCGAACATTGATATCTTCCTTGCCCGGCTGATCAAAGTGGATCGTTAGTGAAATCTGGTTGGCGACGGGGTTGGTGTCGACAATCACCGGCTGGTTGGGGTCCGCCACTTTCGTGTCCGGATCGGGACCCGGGGAATCACAACCAACAAGACAACAGGCCAGCAGCAACCACGCCATGCATCGGGACAGGGTCATAAAACGTATTCGCAGTGGGTGACCGATATGCCAAACCAGCCGACAATTCTATATGCTGGCTAAGGCCACCCGCAATGCTTGCCCAAATTCCAGGAAGCCAAATTGTCCTCGATCCATATTTCGCAGCTCGCCAACGACATTTGCCTGTTCAAGCTGGATATGCCTGGCAAAAGTGCCAATGTGCTGACCGATCAGGTCTACGCGGACCTGGACGAAGCTATCAGCCAGCTGGAGTCCAATCCGCCAAGAGGACTGATTCTGGTATCGGCCAAACCCGGTATCTACGTAGCGGGCGCTGATCTGGTCAAGATTTCCAGCAATCTCGACTGGCCCGACGACAAAATCCATGCGTTTTGCGATCACGGCCGCGGCATCATGTCGAGTTTCAGCCAGATGCCGACGGTCAGTGTGGCGGCGATTCACGGTGTTTGTGTGGGCGGCGGGCTGGAATTGACGCTGTGGTGCGATCAGCGTATCGCGGCAGACCATCGGCGTACGTTGCTGGGATTGCCGGAAGTCAAGCTGGGGCTGGTGCCGGGGTGGGCGGGCACCGTGCTGTTGCCACGCATGATCGGACTCGAGCCGGCAGTGCGTTTGGCAACCAGTGGCGACCTGGTCGGCGCGGCCGAGTCGTTGTCACTCGGCATGGTCTCGCAAGTCGTACCGCAGGAAGAGCTGGTCGATTCTGCGGTCCAACTGATAGAGTCCGAGCTTGAATCGGGAGCCTACGTTGAGCGCCGGAGATCATTGCGTGGTCCGGTAACAAACATGCCCGAGTCCACGGAATCGTTGCGTCGCGAAACGATTGAAGCGATCCATAACAATCACGACGTCGGCCCATCCGCGGCCAGGCAGGTTCTCGATCACATGATTGATTCGGCCGGCAAGTCGCTGGAGGAAGCTTGCGAAAGTGAAAAAAGCGTATTCGCTTCGGTATGGGGCAGCGCCGAAAACCGTGGATTGTTGCATTACTTTTTTCTGGATGAGCGGGCGAAAAAGACACGTCCGCA
>CAMYKF010000519.1 GCA_947258905.1 uncultured Pirellulaceae bacterium
AACTTTCCGCGCGCCAGTTATTCCAGCATTTGCTTCAGACGTTTCTCTTGCGTTTCAGGACGATAGGCACGTGTGATCCAGCCGATGTAATCGTTTTGTTGATACGGTGGCCGCGCTCGATAGGCGTCCATCAAATGCTGTTCTTTAAGTGCCTTTCGTACAAGCGCCGGCATGGGGTAGCGTTGTCGTTTCAGCCTGGATGGGCTTGTATCAGCCATTTCGTAGCTCGCCGGGCTTGCCTGGATGGATGCGGGCATTATCGACGACGACTTCTTTGCGATCAAGTTTCGCGAGCCGGGTACATGCTTTGATTTGCTACCTGGCCGGAAACGAATCAACTGGTCCGCCGAGCCCCGCGACGGTAATGCAAGACGCCGTCATGCTCTCTCTCAAGTTCCATACCTGCGGATTCGGCCACTCGAATCGACGCGGCGTGGCCAGTCTTGATTTCCGCCCGGATCGGCTCGTCAATTTGCAACGCCATCATCGCCACCATGCGTTTTGCCAGGCCCCGCCCGCGAGCTTGCGGAGCCACCGTCCACGACAGTTCCCAGCAGCCCTGAGACCGATCGGCTCTGACGGTCCCGATCGGTTTGCCATCCAGTTCGGCGATCATCAGCCGGCGATCCGCCCCCGCCAGCGTTTGTGCCATCCAGAAGGCGTGTTGCTCCGGCTGGACCATGGCTGTGCTGTGGCTCGCCTCCCGCGTGCTCGGGTCATTCCGCCACGCCAGCAGCAATTCGGCATCCCGATGACACGCTGGTCGCAAGGTTAAACGATTGTTCACGGGCTTCCTTTCGCCCCCGTCATGCTGTTGTCTTCGCTGATCAGTATTTCGTTCCGCGCGATTCGCGCCCATGCCAGTGTGTTTTCCCTGACTACAATTAATGACTGGAATCCTCGCGTGTGGAGATCGATCGTTGCCGGTGAAAACGGTTTTATTGACAGGTGCCTCAGGCAACATGGGCGGTGCCGCGTTCCGCGAAATGCTGCAACGCAGGGACCGGTTCCAGTTGCGATTACTGTTGCGCCCAACGCCCAGGAATCGAAAAGACTTTTCGCGCTTCGAAAGCGACGCGGGCGTGGAAATCGTCTGGGGCGACCTGACCTGCTATGAAGACGTTTGGCAGGCAGTCTGCGGGGCCGACTACGTGCTGCATCCTGCGGCCATGATTTCGCCAGCCGCCGACCACCGCCCGCAACAGGCGGCCGCGACGAATATCGGTGCTGCCGAAAATCTGACTCGGGCCATTGCCGCCCAACCCAACGGAGCCGATCACATCAAGTTCGTCAATGTTGGCTCGGTAGCACAGTACGGGGATCGCCTGGGACCGATCCACATGGTCCGCGTTGGCGATCCGCTGAAGTCCTCGATTTTCGATGTCTACGCCACGACGAAAATCAAGGCCGAACGCATTGTGATTGAATCGGGGTTAAAGAACTGGGTGTCACTCAGGCAAACGTATATCGCCATTCCCAATGCCCTGTCGCTCATGGACCCGATTTCCTTTCACCAGCCCATAGACACCAGGATCGAACTAATTACTGCCCGGGATGCCGGTTACTTGCTCGCCCAATGCTGTGAGCCGGACGTGCCGGATGGATTTTGGTGCAATGTCTACAACATTGGCGGCGGACCCAATTGCCGCGTTGTCTATCTTGACTACATCGACCAGATGATGAAGCGGCTGGGGATCGGTGACTATCGAAAGGTTATGGAACGCAACTGGTTCTGTTTAAGGAATTTTCACTGTAGCTGGTTTGAGGACTCGCACGAGCTGGAAAACTATCTGCATTTCCAGCGCGACACGCTCGATGATCACTACCGACAAGTGGAACAGGCCGCTCCCGGGTATTTGAAGGTGGCGAGATTGCCAGGTATCCGCCACTTGATTCCCCGTTGGTTCGTCAAGCGGTGGGTCATGCGACCGATGGCGTTTGGCAAGAACGGCCCATGCTACTGGATCGACCAAAATTTGCAGGGTCGTATTTCAGCGTTTTTTGGTTCGCGGCAAGACTGGGAGTCAATTCCGGACTGGACCGTCCATACGCCCGACATGGATCCCCCGGCGACCCGACTGGATCACGGTTACGATGAATCAAAACCGGTTGCGGAACTTGACCTCGACGACATGCGAAGTGCCGCAGATTTCCGCGGCGGCGAATGCCTATCCGAAAAAACGGAAGCGGGAGACATGTCGACAAAGCTGGATTGGCAGTGCGCCTTTGGTCATCCCTTCAAGGCCAGTCCGCGGTTGGTTTTGAGTGCTGGTCACTGGTGCCCCCAATGCGCCGCACCTCCCTGGAATTATGATGAAATTGCCAGGTGCAATCCGTTCTTTGCGCAAGTCTGGTATCCGAACCATTCGCAACAGGAAAGTCATTTTTATGACGAACACTGTTACGAAGATATTTTAAAAAAATGTGTGGGCCCTCTACATGTTTCAATATCGTTGATCGAGCGAAGATGGAGGGATGCCGGGCCGTCGTGATCGCCCCATCATTCTGGTAGCGTTCCAATAAATGTAATAATATGCTAAGTATTTTTATTCTAATCAGATATGTCACAATGAGTAACGTTAAATAAT
>CAMYKF010000520.1 GCA_947258905.1 uncultured Pirellulaceae bacterium
TGGTGGTTGGGGTGCCGGCTGCGTCGTCGGTTGTCGTGGCGGATATTCCCACTGGCCGGTCGTGCCGTTGTACACCGGCTGGGGTGGTTGCCACTGGCTGCCCGGTGCGGGCTGTAGTTGCCCGACTCGCTCGGTGGGTCCGTCGTTCCGGGTCATGTCTGGATTGCCCCACGTGCCCGGATTGCCGGTAGGAAAAAACCCGCCGGGCTGTCCCTGGTTCGGCCAGCCTGGATTCTCGTTTTGATGCTCTTCGACTTCCTTTTGAAAATTGTCGATGTAGGGATTGATGTGTTTGGCGATCTCTTCGGGCACGATACTGCCCACATGCGTCAGGCCGCGGGCAATGTAGTTGCCGGAACGGGAAGTGCAGATAGCGCGACATACCTGGTCGCCCAGCAAAGAGCACGCAAACAACGTAATGATTGTGCAAACGATCGCGCCCTTGACCGCACCAAGCGCGGCGCCGGCTTGTCGGTCAAATGACTTGAGATGCATCTTCTCAATGGAGCTGCGCACAAAACCGAAGCCGATCCAGATGACCAGCGAGGTTCCCATGAACAGGATGAACATGGCCAGGAAACGATTCCACGCCGGATCGCCACCGATCATGTTGGCCACTGGTTCGTTGAAGTTTCGGGCGACCAGATAACTGGCAATGATTGCCGTCAGTGAAGCGACCTGCCAGGCAAAGCCTTTCCACAGTCCAAACAGGATGGCACCGCCCATCACGGCAATCATCACGAAATCATACGGTTGCATGGTGAGTTACTCCGAATCACGGGAAGCGACCACGGCGGCGGAGGCCGGGTCTGAATGAGCGTGGGGAGTATAGGGATCGCCCCGCGCAGTGCACAGGTCAGCTTGCGGCGGAGCATCGCTAGCAAACACGCGTGTATGTCCGGTGTCATTCGCGGAATCCGTAGCTGGCCCGGCGGATTGGCGTGGATGCACCGACACGCTTCCACTACTGTTCTCGCCTGGACTTTCGGGCTGATCCGCGCCGTACTGGCAAATCGCTTCCCGGCCCGGTTCTTCGTAGCGGCAGAAAGACCATGGCTGACTTCAAAACGCACATCTCGACCAGCACCATGCTGGGAATCGGCTACGGAATCGGTGCCTACTTTCTGTGGGATGTGCCAGCGCAACACTGCATCGTTGCTGCTGGCCTGTGCAGTGTTGCGGGCATGTTGCCGGATCTGGACAGTAACTCGGGAGTTCCCGTTCGTGAGACGTTGTGTTTTATTTCGGTGCTGATTCCCGCCTTGATGATTCCCCGGTTCCGAGCTTTGGGGATGACACCCGAGTCGATGGTGTTAGCCTCGTTTGTCATCTATGTCGCAATGCGCTTCGGCGTAGGTGCCATTTTCAAAAAGTACACCAAGCACCGGGGTATGTGGCACAGTATTCCGGCAGCCGCCATCGCTGGCCTGGTGACTTTTATCGTTTCCCTTTCACCCGAGATGGGGATTCGTTTGTTCAAATCCTGGGCTGTGGTAATGGGATTTCTCTGTCATTTGGTGCTTGATGAGATTTGGTCGGTTGACCTTTATGGAAAAAAGATTCGACTGAAGAAGAGCTTTGGCACGGCGCTGAAGTTTTTCAGCAAAAGTGCCTGGGGAAATTTTTCGACCTATACCAAGCTGGCAATTCTAATCCTGATTGTCATTAGTGATCCGCACGTCATGACGTTTTTCAATGCCCAGCCATTGAATCTGGAGATCACCGAAGGCGCGACCGAATGGGTTGGTGATCTGATTCCCATTGTGCCTGAAGACCCTGACGTTCAGATGCGTTAGGCTTCGTTGGAAGGCGCTGGAGTACGGGCTAAAGCCTGCGTTTGCAAATTACAAATTGGCAGTCTTGAAACGGTGCGTTTCATTTCAGCTGTCCTGGTCCTTTTCCGCGCTCAGTAGGCGTGCGAGGCCCTTCGCATGCCACAACCCAGCACGCACCATGCCGAGCGAGGGCCTCGCTCGGCTACGCCGGCTTGAGTCGTGCAGCAGGTCGAAAAAGGAATGTCGAAAGCTCAAGTGATCGAGGGAGCTTTACTGACTCCTTGCGCCTCACTCACCTGTCACCTCTCAACCCCTAACATGCCCCGCGGCTCCCCCGTCAGTCACTCGATTACGACGACGACTACGATTACGACGAGGATTAGATAGCGCCTACTCTCCTGCCACCGCCGCCTTGGAGAAGAACACCAGCAGTGTGAGATCTTCGGTGATGTCGTGGAAGTAATGCGGCTTGTGGGCGGGCACGAACAGCAGCGTGCCGGGCTGGCAATCAAATTCCTGACCATCCATGTGAAATTTGCTGCGACCACTTTGCACGTAATAGACTTCGTCTTCACTGTGTGGCGACTGGCCATCGTGGCTGCCGGCAGCCAGGTGATAAATTCCGCAGCGTAGCGTATCGACACTCAAAAACTGCAGCCAGGCCGGGTTGTCGCTGTCGGCCCGTTGTTGGTTCAACGCATCGATTTCCCAGGCGAATTCCTGTTCCACATCTTGCCGGTTGTTCATGGCTTTGCCAGTTGTTGCTGAATCAGAGGGCGGGACGTGGCCGTTACTGCAAATCAGAATCACGGCGGCCAGAACCATCGTAGCAAATCCGGTTTGAGTCGTAGCGGGCAGCGTTTTGTGGACTGGTTTCATGATTTGTGCTCCGCGTATTTTTTCCGGGATCAGCCCGAACAGTATTTTTGAACGTGGGCGAACTCGTCAGCGATTTCGTCGAGCTTTTTGAGAAATGATGCGGCATCATCCTCGGCCAGCGTTTCCAGCTGGACTGCAAGTTCCGCGGCAGCGCCTGCTCCGATGGCTCCCAATCCCGATTTCATGGAATGGCCGCAGCGTCGGGCGGTCACAAAATCGTTGTCGCGTACCGCATCGCGGGCCTGTTGAATCAGCCGCGGCGTTTCGTCCAGACAGGTTTCCCGCAGGGCCAGCATCAACTCGCGATCCCCACCGACGGTCGCCATCGCGGATTCAATGTCCAGAACCCCATCCTTTTCCTCACCGGGCTGGCCGGTTGTGCTGACCGCTGTCGTGTTCGCCGGTTTGGCTGGCGGTGCGGCAAGTTGCGGTTCGGTCGCGGCATCCGATTCCACAATCGAATACAGCTCGGCGGCCTTGAACGGTTTGGTCAGATAATCATCCATTCCGGCAGCCATAAATCGTTCGCGGTCGCCACTCATGGCATGAGCAGTCAAAGCGACCACACGCTGGTGTTGGCCGGTCATCTGTTCCTGTTTGCGGATCTCCTTGACGGCGGTCAGGCCGTCCATTTCCGGCATCTGAATATCCATTAGCACGATGTCGTAAGTGTTGTTGCTAAGTGCATCGAGCGCCAGCCGTCCATTGACCACCAGGTCGACATGGTGTCCGCGACGCGTGAGCAGATCGACAGCCACACGCTGGTTGACCAGTCCGTCTTCGGCCAGCAGGATGCGGCGACCGGAGATGTCGCCGGATGCGGCTTCGGGCCTGAACGAGCGATGCGGTGTTTGCACGGTTCGTTGCAATCGTGCGGTGAAACCAAAAATACTGCCCTGCCCCACCACGGAGTTGGCAAACACGCGCCCCCCCATCAAATCTGCGAGTTTGGCACACACGGACAAACCCAGTCCGGTGCCACCAAATTCGCGAGTGGTGCTGGAATCGGCCTGGGCAAAGGCTTCAAAGATGTGATTCAGCATGTCGGCAGGGACGCCAATCCCGGTGTCCTCGATTTCAAACCGCACCAGCGGCTGGTCGGGGGAAGCGGGCCTGGCCATGTCGGGATCGAATTGCACGCGCACGTCGATTTGTCCTGACTCGGTAAATTTGATGGCGTTGCTCAGCAAATTGACCAGAATTTGGCGCAACCGCAGGGGGTCGCCGATAAACCATTCCTCCGCGTCTTTGGCAATTTCCACGTTGACCGGCAGTCCCTTTGCTTCGGATTCCAGCATCATCAATTCGGTGACTTCGCCGATCAGGTCGGGCAGGAAAAAGGGTTCTGAGGTCAGCTGCAGTTTGCCTGCTTCGATTTTGGAAAAGTCCAAAATGTCGTCGATCAGATGCAGCAGGTTTTCGGCGCTGCCCGCGGCCAGCGACAGGTACTCATTTTGCTGGCCGTCGAGTTTCGTGCTGCGCAGCAACTCGAACATGCCCAGCACGCCGTTCATGGGCGTGCGGATTTCGTGACTCATGTTGGCCAGGAAGTAGCTTTTGGCTTCGTTGGCCGCTTCGGCATCGCGTCGTGCCTGATCCAGACGCACATTGACTTCGCGTGTTCTCGTCTGGGCTTCTTCCAGTTGATGGATGAGGGCCGCCTGTTTGCGATTCCAGACCAGCACAACGAGGGTGCCTGCCAGCAAGGTGGTCAGCGCCGCACTCAGCAACCACCAGAACCTCTTGTCTTCGTAAAACCGCGGAGGAGGCTGCAGACCCTCCGTCACCCAGTCATCGATAAACTCCCGACGCATCTCGGCGGGAATGCGTTTCAGTAATTTGGATACGATGCCCGCGAAGATCTTCCAGTCATCGCGAACGCCGAAACCATTGGCATAGATAAAGTCGGAGGAGCCGGCCACTCGCAGATTGTAAATCCCTTCCTGGCGGGACAGGAATGTCACGACCGCTTCGCCCTCGAACAACGCATCGGCTTCGCCCTTCGAGACCATCCGCATCCCGTCTGCGGGGTCCCGCACCTCAATCACCTGGATTTCCGGGTAGGAGGTGCGGAGGAAATACTCGCCGGTGTAATCGTTAGGCACGGCGACGCGAGCCCGGCGGCGGGAAAGATCGCGTAACGTCAGATTTTCCCGTTCGTCATTACGGACGATGATCACCGCCGGATAGGAAATATAGGGATCGCTGATCGCCACGTAGTCCCTTTCGGCGGACGGTGTCATCAGCGAAACGGCATCAATTTCCCGCTCCTTGAGCATGCGCAGGTTATCAGACCACGAATCCGTCTGGACCTTGTCAAAGCGGATGCCCAGTTCCTTTTCGAATTGCCGCAGGTAATTGGCGACGACGCCCTGGAAGATCTTGTTGCGATTCCAGAATTCAAACGGCGGGTAATTGGGCGTGGGCGCCACACGAATCAAGGGGTGGTCCTTCAGCCACTGGCGTTCGCGTTCGTCCAGCCAGCTCAGATCCGGCTCGTCCTGCGCGTACAGCGAAACAGCGCCCAACGTGCAGATGAAAACAAGGATGGTTATAAAGCCAATGGCAGTCGGCCTGATCATGCAGGATTCCCCCGCACACATTCTACACCGCCGTGCTCGGTGCTAACAATCAAAACTGCTTGTCGCTGTCCAGCAAAATGGTGACGGGGCCGTCGTTGACCAGTTCGACTTGCATGTCGGCCTGAAAAATTCCTGTGGCGACGGTGATCCCGAGACTGCGCAGGTGTTCGACGAACTGTTCGTACAGCTGTTGTCCCAGGTCGGGATCGGCGGCCCTGATAAAGCTGGGCCGGCGGCCCTTGCGGGCGTCGCCGTACAGCGTGAACTGGCTGATCGCCAGGACCTCGCCGCTGACTTCCACCAACGAACAGTTCATCTTGTCGTCGGCATCGGGAAAGATCCTCAGCCCGCAGACTTTTTCCGCCAGATAGCGGGCGTCGCGCTCCGTATCGCCCTGCCCTACCCCGACCAGCACGACCAGTCCGCGGTCGATTTGACCGGTAACCCTTCCGTCGACTGTGACCGAGGCCCGGGATACTCGTTGCACGCAAGCTCGCATGCCCAGACTATACCGCACTGGCCCAACCCATGCGACTCGGAAACTTCGGTGTCGAACATCCTTGTCTTTGTCCTTATCCTTGTCCACTCATTCATGCGAGTTGGTTGGGAACAGACAAGAGTGTGGCGGCCAGTCCCGACATGAGCAGGCAAATTCCCGATTGAAGTTTCATCGCAGAGTCCCCAAATGAATTAACATGGTTTAGTTGGATCGCGGTAAGAAGCAAGGGAGCCAAAACGGGCTGGTGCGCGCGCAATAGATGACCCGGTCGCGCGCAGCCACTCGCCTGATCCCTTTTCCCCAAAAATTCAGTCCCTACAATTCGGCCATGACCGCTGAGAACGAAACTGCTGAACGCCCGGGAACACTCATCGCCATCACCATGGGTGACCCGGCGGGCATTGGCCCGGAGATTATCGTCAAGGCCTGGCCGCGAATCGCCGGGATCGGCGATTGCCGTTACGTGGTCGTTGGCTGTGCCGGCTGTCTGCGGCGCGCGGTCGAGGCAACCGGGCTTAACCTGCCAGTCCAGCCGCTGGAATCGCTCAAGCAAGCCCGGGCGGGCGACTCATCCGGTATTCCGTGCTGGTCGATCGGGCCGGAGCAGGCTGCCGAGATTGTGCCCGGCGAGATCAATGCGGTGGCTGGCCACGCTGCGTTTGAGTATCTGGCGGCTGCCATTGATGCCGCACGCGGAAGTGATGTCGATGCGATTGTCACGTGTCCAATCAACAAGGCAGCCATGCGAATGGCCGGTCATGACTATCCCGGGCACACCGAAATCCTTGCCGAGCGATGTGGCGTCAGCGACTTTGCCATGATGTTGTACATTCCGCCGGGTCAGGATGTGGGCGGCGACATTGGACTGGGAGTTGTGCATACGACGTTGCACCAGTCCCTGCGTAGCGCCTTGGAGGAACTATCCGCGGCCGATATCCTGTCCACGATTGGCCTGGCACATGAGTTCGCCGCGGGCTCACTCAGGCAGCGCGGCATTGATCGCCCGCCCCGTATTGCGGTGGCGGCCTTGAATCCTCACGCGGGCGAAGGTGGATTGTTCGGTGACGAGGAAGCGAAAGTGATCAGTCCCGCCGTTGAAAAGGCCAACAGTCTCGGCATGGTCTGCCAGGGCCCCCTGCCCTGCGACACGCTCATGAGTCGTGCGGTGGCCGGCGAATTCGACATGGTCGTGGCCATGTATCACGATCAGGGTCATATTGCGCTCAAGCTGCTGGGTATGCACAAGGCCGTTAACGTGACGCTCGGACTGCCCATCATTCGCACCAGTGTCGCTCACGGCACGGCTTTCGAAATCGCCGGAACGGGCACCGCGGATTGCAGCAGTCTGTTGCAGGCGATCGAGGTGGCCCAGGGACTCGTTCGTCAAACCATTATCGCGGCAGCGCCCAGATCGTGACGCACAGCGAAACCGCTTTCGTCCGTGGTTTTTGGCGTCGAAACGGTACCACAATTCAGGTGCCCGACGGGCCGTACTTGTAATACCTAGCGCTTTTTCGATAATGCGGCGTTCAAATTTCAGACTCAAGGAAACCAATATGCCAAGTCGAATCGTCGCAGCTGCCCTTGTCATTTCTGTTCTTTTCATCGCCGGTCCGGGATGCAGTGGCACGGCCACACGCAGCGCGACCCCCGAGGACGCTTATGACAACTTGAAGAACGCCGCGCAGGACAATGACTGGAAGACGTTTGCCGGATTGCTGACCCCCGAATCCCAAAACCAGATGGCAGGTTCCATGATCATGGTGGCGGCCACGATGAAGATGATGGATTCGATGCCCGAACAGGAAGGAATGCCGCCGGAAGTCCTGAAGATGAAAGAAGCAGCCGGTGAAGCGGCTGACATTCTGAATCGTTATGGCGTCAATGAGGATGCCTTTTCGGGCGTACAGCCAATGTCGCCACCGAATGACCCCGGACTGGCCAAGGCCGGCGAGTCGATTAGCGACAAGGCCGGATTCGTCGGCGAGATGATGGCGTTGATGTTCCGGATCGCGCCCGAGGGAAAGGGCCCCGCCAATCAGAACTGGGCCGATTCATCCGTTTCGGAAATCTCGATTGACGGAGACTCGGCAGCGGGTACCGTGACCATGGATGGCCAGGACAATCCCATCACGTTCCGCAAGATTGACGGCGCGTGGTTTGTGGAAATTCCGACGGGCGGTTAGTCACCGGCGCGCAAGGGGCACATTTTACTCGGGCTTCGGCCGTGAGTTCAGCCGAACGGGAGAGGTCGCGGCTCGACCGGGCTCGATGAACTCCGCGTCGCCAATGTGCTTGGCCAAAAGGCGTAGCCAATGTGAGAAGCCAATGTGCGAAGCCAATGCGTGTAGCCAATGGTCAGGGCCTGTATGGATAAGCATCAGCGCCAAGATGCGGCGTCGCTTGCGGCACCCGGTCGTGTCCCTCGATTCCGATGACGATCAGGATGAAGAGTTGCCGCGGGACGGCTCGTCACTGCACCTGTTACCCACCGCCTGCGACCTGCGACCTATCTGGTGAACTGCAAAATCCGTTTGCGATAAAACTCGGTGGATTCCCTGGGTGGTGCATCGATGTCGGGGATCTGGAACATTTCGTCGGTCAGGTGTTGTGCGTGCCGCAACTCGTACAGCTCCAGCACGGCAATTTCCTGTACGACCAGTTCGCCGTCCTGCATCGAAAACTGTTCGAATACGATTCGGTAGGGAAAGTAGGGGAACCGGTTGTCCTTGCCCAGGGTCAGGCGGATTTGATGCGGCAAATGTACCGGCAGTTGTTGCCAGCGAACGAGTCCATCACGCACCGCACCGGCTTCGATTTGTCCTTCCAGCAATCGTTTCAGGGCAGACGCTTTCCACTGTCCCGTGCAGCAAATGGCCGGGATGGTATCCAGCTGGACCGATTCGACCGCCGTGAATTCGAAATGATTGGCCAGCTGTTCCATCAGTCCGGTCAGGCTGCCCACCGACAGCCAGCTGGCCACGCGGCTGGATGATGCGACGGTTTGCTGCAGTGCATCGAGTTCGCGCAAATCGACGAAGTCGAGGTTTTTTTTTTCTCCGGCGATCGTCAGGTTGTACAGCATTTGGCCATCGCAAAACTGATGCAGCTGGACGCCCGACTGGTGAAAGCCGAATTCAAATTCGATGCGGCTGAGCCGGGTGCCCTGCCCTTTCTGGTAGTACTTGCCGGGTCCGCTGATCTGCTCATCAAACAGATTGATTTTGAATCGCAATTTGGCTTGCAGCGGTGGTGAATTCGCCAGACTGCGCGCGGCGGCTGCAATCAGGTGATTGTGGTTGGTCTCGGGATCATTCGCTGGCACACCGGTATTCCACGCCACGCGCGGATAGTAGCCCTCGCCCGACGGCGGCATGCCCGGAACCACCTGTTGCGTGGTGGAAGACTGGGTTGAGTTTGCGGCCCACAATTCTGTGATCGAGAGTCCGAACAAAGTTTGAGTGACAGCAATCAGGGCTGCCAGCAAGCCGGTCACTACCAGAATTTCTCGTTTCATGTTCGGGTTGTAAGGGATTTTCCAAAGAATCTCGTTGTAGGAGGCCGAACATAGAAACACCAGAACCTGGCGGTCCGACCCATGCGCCTGATGGCGAAAGGGAATTCGCATTTGGCGTTGAGGACGCAGGATTCCGGTCGCGTGCCAAAGTGGACGAAAGGACTCGTCACTGCGGCGCGGCATTCTAGGAGGAGCCTTGGACAGCGTCTACATCACTTGTAGCCGCTGGAAACAGGCGGGCACGGCCCTTTGCCTTCTGCAATGCGAGAGCCAAAACCAGTCGTCGGGGCAATTCACCCATTGCCCGGGCGATACCAGAGGGCGACGCCTGAACACAACACAACTGGCCCGCGAATGCCTGTCATGTTCGTAAGGAACAACAGGCAAAAATACATCCAAGGGGGGAAACTAATGTACTCGAAACTATCCGCAGGACTTATGTTGCTGGCGGTCGTGGCGCTGGTCGGTTGCCAGGTTCCAAAAATCCGATCTGGCCTGCCTGTCAGTCACAATCTGCCGCCAGCCCAGATGCTGGCCGAGCCCGGTCCCGGGGTCGGTGGACCTGGTCCTGGTGTGACTTCCCTGCAAGTCCCGCCGATGGGCGCAGGGGGGGGCATGCCCGGGGGCGGCGCTCCCTACGGCATGGTGGCTCCATCAACCGTTCAAATCCTGTTTGACCAGCCGCAAGGCATGCAAATCAACTGGGACGTTACCAGCATCGGCATGTTCGATTCCGTGCCGCTGGTCGTGCCGGGTCGCCAGAATTTCAATATGGGTGGCGTGTATCGACTGAGGGTCAGCAACATTAGCGGTCGCGAAGGCGTGGAACTGTATCCGACGCTGGAAGTTGCCCCGATGACACGCCGCACGGCTGCCTACCTGAGTCACTCGGCGGTTCCCATTCAGTTCACCGATGAGGACTTTGACCAGGTGATGGCTGGCAACTTTGTGACCAAGGTCATTTATGTTCCCGATCCCGAGTTCCAGGAACTGGCCCTGGCTGGCGTCGACACGCTGGTCAGCACCCGGCTTGATCCCGGTGTGGATCCGGTGTCCGAAGCTGATCGTCGCGGCAGCGTGCTGGCGATCGTACGCCTGGGTAACAAGGACCTTGGCATGCCTGGCAGCAACACTGACCTGGCCGTCTATGGCGGTGGCATACCGGGCATGGGCGGCGGAGCCGCTGGTGGAGCTCCCGGTACCTCGAACTTCATCTCCGGTGTCACCGGCCCGAATTACGGCATGCCGTTTGTCGGTACGTCGATCGGATTGCCCGGCCCGCCGCATGTGCCGATGGGAGGTCCTGCCGGCCTGCAACGCTATTCGATTCACAACCATACGCCGCACGCCATCCCGGGCCCCACGCCCAAGGTCAACGTGCACGTCAAGCAATATCCTGGTCTGACGTATCCGCGACCTGCCGATACGGTTCTGATCAAGGAAAACACGATTCGTCCGCCGCACTTCAATGCCCAGCCGCCGGCTGACATGGTGCACGGTACCATCCGCGACTGTGGCTACTGTGGCGGCAAGGGTTGTCCCAATTGCCGCTAGGCAATCAACCGCGCAACGTGACAAACAACAAAGCCGCGATACTGCGTCGGATGCAGGCGCGGCTTTTGTTTATTCCACCGATTACTCAAGGCCGAACAGAATGATGCGTAACTTCTCCGGAAATCAAAGTCATTTGAGAAGACTCTGGCTGCCCGGCCTGGTCGCTGTGGTCTTGCTGGCCAGTGTGTTCAACCAGCCCCTGGCTGCCCAGGAGTCCGCTTACGGTGGACAAAGTACGCGTCATTACCTGTACGATTACGGCATGCCGCCTGGCATGGTCGCTCACCGCAAAATGTTGGCGCGGGAAGCCATGCAAGGCTACTTCCAGCCGATCCAGTTCGTGGGTCCCGAAGGCTGCGAAATCTCGGTGTTTTCCGAAGGCCTTTTTCAGCCCGTCGAACCCGGCGCTGCGGTTGCCGGCCTGCTGGTGGGACACATTTACCGCCTGCGTATCACGGGCATTCCCGGACATCCCGGCAAGGAAATGTATCCCAGCGTGGAAATCATCGGACGACTTTTTCCGCCACAGGGCCAGGAAGTCAAGTGCGCGATTCCAGTGCACATCCCGATGGACGACCTGCAACCGGCCATGGATGGCCGACTGGTGACACGCGTCGTGTATCTGGAGAACCCGCGTACCGCGATTCCTGAACAACGGACTCCGGCCGACCAGCCGTTCTTTGACGTTGGACTGACCGAAGACCCAATCCGGGTTGCTGAAAAATTCGGTCGCCCGATGGTGATTGTGCGGATCGGATCGCGTGTTCCTGATCAGGAAGAACTGGATGGATTCGGTTTCGGCACGCCGCCTCTCATGTGGTTCGAATCGGCCATGAATACGCCGGCACCACACAACGATCCGTTTAACAACGACCCGCTGGAAACCCTGCCACCAGGCGTTCCCAATGACTCGGCCCTTGACGTGAACGGCTACTCCGTGCAGCAGGTTGCCTGGCTGGAGCCAATCGATTCCGAAGAGCCCCAGGAACCGGCACCAGCGCCCCGCGTAGCCGGCCCTGCGCGGCCGGTGGCCGATTGGGTACCACACAAGAAAACGGAACAACCACCTCAGCCTGCGCCACCAGCCGTGCAGACTCCTGCCAATCCGATCCCGGCCCCGCAGACATCCGTGCAACCGACGCCTGACCAGGCACCATCGGTCGACTCTGCAGTGGACCCTGTGCCGCAATCCTGGTCCCTGGATGACAAGGGAGTGCAAAACAACACGGGACTGGAAGACGGCATTGTGCTGGCCGCTCGTATGGATGCCGCGCCAGTGTGGAGGCCAATCCCGAGCCGCCGCAAACCGAGGACTCGTTTCAAATTCCTCAACAAGTCGAGACGCCGCAGGTGGTGCCGAAAGTCGTAACGAATCCCGTCTTGCCGCAGCAGGTCATGCCCGAACCGTTTGTCCTGCCCGGCGAAAGTGTCGTGCCGATTTTGCCCGGCGGAGTCGATCCATTCGCCCATGCCGTGCCCATGCTGCAACCGTGGCCCGATGAGGTACTGATGGACGGCGGCGACCGCAGTCTGCAATCGCGAGTGCGTGAAGTCGGCGAGGGCTGGCAGGTCGACGGGCTGGATCCCGAAGACACGATTGCCCACTTCGATACACTCGATGGCCAGCGGGTCGTGGAACCGAGCAACCGCGTACTGATTTACGCGCCCCGTTTTTCAGCCGTCCGCAAAATTGACGGACTGGGACGCACTCGGTTCAATACGCTGACCAGTCGCCTTGGCGAGGAAATGGGCACGGTCGCTTCCAAACACACCGATTTTTCCAGCACGACCATGCAGAACCTGCAGCCCGGCCGGCACCAAAGCAATTTGCAGGCCAGCGGCATGGAAAACCGTACTGGTGGTGTGGTCGCCGAACAAACGATGCAGATTCGCATGTTCGACGGCCGACTCAAGACGTTTGAAAACCTGCGACTGGTCCGCTCGGGCATTTTCGACAACCGCGAAAAGGGTCGCCTGGCAATCGCCATGGACCGCGCCAATTCCTGGGGCACTGCCCTGTCGGCACAGTCCACCGTCGACAAGGTGCTGACCATGGTTGCCAACAATGTCGACGAAGTGCTGGAGACCGTGCACATCAAGGCCGAAAGCAATTCGCAATTGCGATTGGTCAAGCTGGCTTCGACCGATGTCGCCAAGCCGGGTGACTATGTGGACTTTACGATTCGCTTCGATAACATCGGTGCTCTGGCGATCGGCAATGTGACCGTGCTGGACAACCTGACGCCGCGACTGGATTACGTGCCCGGTTCGGCCGAGTGTTCGATTCCCGCAAAGTTTGTCCTTACGCCCAACGCCAGCGGCTCGAATACGCTGCGCTGGGAAATCGAACAACCGCTCGATGCCGGCACCGGCGGGATCATCCGTTTCCAGTGCCGTGTGCGATAGGGATTCAGATATCCTGATCGATATTGCCCTCTGTCTGCGCGGTGCGGGATGGATTTGAGCAGGCCCGGGTTTCCCCACCTGCCTTGCATTGGTCCGTCAACGTCAGGATTGCGATTACGACGAGTTGTTTACTGCGCAAGGAGCCGACGGCAAGTTGCTGGCCACGCATGTGTTTGCACCTTTGAGTCCCGTGCTGAACGATTCGATCTTTGAATTCGATCTCGAGTTCAGGGACGGGCACTTCGTGAGGTAGCATTTGGACTGTCACGAAACAGCGCGCAACAATTCGCACGCACTCTGGTGTCATGGCTGATGGTTACCGCATAAATCAAATTCTGGCGTCATCTGATGAAATTTGCCGGCTAACCTGCAGACTGGCACGCAAATCGCTCCCGAACGTCGCAGCCGCCATTCTGCATGGCGGCGGTTCCAGGAGTTGCAAGATTGTCGACCGGGAGTTGCACCATGATTCGCCGCGCAGGTTCTTTGACTCGTCTTTCCATCCAGGCCCCGGGACTCAAATTCGAAAAGCTGGAAGATCGTCGCCTGCTCGCTTCGACGTTATATGTCGACTTTGGATTTGGATTTACCGATGGTCAGCTGGCAATGAACAATTCGACCAGTGCGGCCCTCAACGGCCCGATGGTGTTTCCGGGTGGCCATACCATTGTCTCGTTGACGGAAAACTTGCAGCAGTACAAAGACATTTATCCGGTTGATCGGGACAATAATAACATCGTCAGCGCGGCCGAAGCACAGTTGTTTGCTACTCAGGTTTTGACTGTTGTCGATCGCGTGTTGGAACCATTCGACGTTACGGTACGGCAGATCGATTCAGCGGATGTATTCGGCATCTCCGATGTTCTGTTCAGTACCGCGAATAATGATGCCTACGTGGTTGCCGCCGGATTCTCCGATCACGACATCGATCATGCCAATTGCGGGGGTAGTTGCGAGGCACCGGGCTGGGCGGTCACCGACGCTGGCAACCTCGAAGATAATGTCGGATTCGCATTCCTGGGTGAAGTGCTCGGCGACTTTGGCACAGAAGCCGGCAACTCAGACGATCCGCTACAGTTTGCGTTGCGAATGTGTGCAAGGAATATTCTGCACCAGGCCGGACACACGTGGGGCCTGAGGGACGTCGACGGTCAAGCGAGTGAACTGCTTACGCGGAGCAGCGTGATGGGGGTCGGCGAAAATACAACGTGGGGTGAGGACTTTTCGTTCTTCACACGTTACACAGTACCGACTCACGCTGTCGGCAGCGGAACCCAGAACTCGTTTGATCTGATGAGCTCGAATGTCGGGCTGCGACCTGATTCGCCGTTTTATGTTACGGGAACCGGCGCCGCTGACCGGATCACCATCAACTCTGCCGGCGCGGGAAAGGTGAATATTGTCGTGCGACCCCATGTCGATGACTTTCAATATTCAATAGTCGCCGGACCGCCTCTTTACCTCCTGGATCAGGAAGTGCCCAACGGCATTGTGGTGGAAGCAGGTTTTGCTGCCGACCTGATCGAAGTCTTGCCTTTCGTCACCGCGACCATTGAAGTGCGCGGGGGCGACAGTCTGAATCCAGGGGCACCAAGGGGCGATACCCTTGTGGGTCCAAATGTCGCAAACGACTGGATTCTCGATGGCAGGCAATCCGGGCAGCTCAACTCCCATGTCATGTTCAGCGAGATTAGACGCCTGGAAGGTGGGGTTCAGGTTGATACATTTGTGTCCTACGCAGGCAGCAGTGACATCACCCCGAGTGGCGGCAATGGGAATGATGTCTTTCATATCGCCGCGGGGATGCTAAATACGGTCTCGGGAGATGACGGCGATGATCTGATCATTCTCGACGGCGGACAAGTGCTGTATGGCATCGATGGCGAACTCGGCCATGACACCCTCGACTTGTCCAATCTTGGTTCACAGTCGATCCACCTGGGGGAGTTCATTCAGTTCATCGAGGAAGGGTTCAATGGATCTCTGTCGACCGGTGAGCACTTTGACGGAATCAATGAGATTATCGGCAGCAATGCAGGGACCGACGATGAAATCCGCGGACTTGATCGTGACTCGGTGTGGACCATTGACAACAACAGTCATACCTACGCCACGGGCGGCCGCACCTTGTACTTTTCAAACTTTGAAGTGGTCAACGGGCGCGATCAGGCCGATCTGTTCAGCGTACGAGCTACCAGCGCGCCTATCGAACTTAGGGGCCATGATGGTGATGACGTCTTCGCGCTGTCGTCTGGCGGACTCGACGGCAACGTTTCGTCCCTTTACGGAACGGTAGTTGTTGACGGTGGCAGCGGTCTGAGCCACCTGGCGGTGGTGGATACGAGCGGTTCCGACAACCACGATGTCGTGATCACTTCCAACTCGATCACGGGCATTGCGCCCGCCGAGATTGTCTATACCGGAGATGTGTTTGATGTGCCGGGTACCTCCAGGGGCGTGTGGATTCTGGGCGCCGACGGCGAACCGGACCACATCACCATCGAGTCTTTCCTGGCCACCAACACACTGAAGATCGAGACCCAGGGAGGCGATGACACCATCGACAGCCGCGGAACGTTGCCCGCCAACATCATGCTCGACGGCGGCGAGGAAAGCGACCAGTACGTGATTGAATGGGCCAACCAACCCCACGTCGTGATGACTGGCGACAGCGGCCAGACCGGATTCGACAAGCTGACCGTCATCGGGCTGCCCGGCGGTAACAACATCGTTTCCCGACCGGGCTCGTTGACGCGGGGCAGTGAACAGATCCTTTACGGCGACAACATCGAGTTGCTTGATCTGCGTACCGGTAACGGCATCGATGAGTTGACCATCAACGGCGCTAGCGCCCATGACATGCGTGTCTGGACCGGTGCCGATGCCGACCGGGTCACCATCAACGATACGACCGGATTGCACAGCCTGTATGTGCGGACCAAATCCGGCAAGGATCGCGTGTTTGTCAATCGCACGCACGCCGGGACCCTGATGACCACCATCCACACCGGTACCGCCGGCGACTACATCTACGTGGGCTCAACCGCGCACGCAGATAACGGAAACCTGAGTCGCATTCAGGGCCGAGTCACAGCGATCGGTGGTGGCAACTCCGACGGTGAAGACCGCTTGTATATCAACGATCACGGCGCAACCGGGCCGTACGATTACCGCGTACATCCAGGCTGGGTGGTCAACTTGCCGGACGATGATTCGCCGGACCGCCCTGAATTCGCCGGTATCCGGTACGACGGATCGATGGAAGTCCTGCGGCTGGACGGCACCGACCAGCAAAATACGTTTGAGGTAGTGCCCTCGTTCGACACGCGCTACATGATCAACGGTAACGGTGGTAACGACGATTTCCTGCGACTGGATGTTGATCCGAATTCAGGCCGCTACCTGCACATGCTGGACCGAAATGCGGGGTCCGGCTACTGGTCGTTCACCAACGGCTTCCAGCCGGTGCATTTCCCGAACTTTCGGTTGCTGGATCACGTAGCGCGACTGGCCGTGGGCGCCGACGCCAACAATGTCCACGACGGTGGCTCCATGGTCCGTGTGTATGACGCGGAAACGCGCACTTTCCTGTTCGATTTTTACGCCTATGAGCCGTCGTTCCGCGGCGGCGTGCGGGTGGCTACCGGCGACATCAACGCGGATGGTATCCCGGACATTGTTACAGCACCAGGTCGTACCCATTCGCCGCTGGTACGGGTGTTTGACGGGCTGGACGGCTCGTTCATCACCGAGTTCATGGCCTACGATCCAGACTATGTGGGAGGTGTGAACATCGCTACCGGTCATGTGGTGGGTATCATCGGTACCGATATTGTGACGGCGCCGACGCGCGACTCATCCGAAGTCCGCGTGTTCCGCAACAACGGTGGCGGCAACAGTTTTACGCTGGTCGATTCCTTTGACGCGTACGAGCCTGACTTCATTGGAGGAGTCAGTGTGGCGGTCGCCGATATTAACGGCGACAACAATGACGATATCATTACCGGATCGGGATCGGGCCGTGTCGCTCAGGTGGCCGTATTTGACGGGCTGGTCGGTGGCGGCGCCCAGCTGTACCGCTTCCAGCTGCTGGGGTCCGATCATCTGGGCGGGATCTTTGTGGCCGCCGGTGACATGGACGGGGACGGGCTGGCCGATGTAATAGTCGGGACGGGCACCAATAATACGTACAACGACAAGTTTAATTCGCTGGTGCACGTGTACCTCAATCCGGCGCTGATCAACCTGCCGACTGTCTTCAACACACCGCAGTTTGAGATGCAGGCGTTTGCAGACCCGGCCCACAACCTGCGGGCCCCGATCCACCTGACCGTCAAGGACTACGACCTGGACGGCGTGATCGACGAGTTGTTTACGTCCCAGGGGCCCGATGGCAAGTCACTGGCCACGCACGTGTTTGCATCGTTGAGTCCGCTGCTGATCGATACGATCTTTGAACTGGATCCGGAATTCAGTGACGGGCACTACGTAGGATAAACCCGGGTCACCGTATTTGGACTTAAACGGTGAGCCGGTCCGGCGCTTCTCAACTCAACTCGCGCCTCTCCCCTCTTGCCTCGCGCCTGATTCACTTGCGGATCTCAAAACCGGCATTGAAGCCGTGGAAGAAGGCGTTGCCGTTGGTGCTGATGCCGGTGCCGGAAAACGGCGTGTCGGTGAAGTCCAGTTGATCCGGAGCCAGCGCCAGACGATCCACCCACATCAAGTTGTAACCGCCACGCAATGACATAAATTCGGTCAAACACAATCCGGCGTCGACGCCGAGGTCGATGATAAACGCCGAGCTGGTCGTGTCGTCACCGCGGCTGTTGCGGAAGTTAAACCCGTTGTCCAGGTCCGATACGAACTGCAACTGGGAAGCATCATTGAAAAACAATCCGCCCTTGCTGGTCAACTTGACGTTGAGCGGACCAACGCACTTGTTCCAGCGAACGCCGATCTGGCCACCGAACAGGTCGTTGGCCGTTTGAATGATGTAGTCGCTGGAGCCGGTATCGACGTCGAACGAGTTGATTCGCATGAACTCGGTCAGGCCGAGGTAACGAAATCCGCCCAGCACGGACAAGCGGCTGTTGGTGTGCACCAGATTGACTTCACCATTGTCGATGTGAGCTGAGTAGTCGACCTGAATTTGGTCGGCGTCCAGAAAATCCGTCGAGGCCAGTGCCAGTTCGCCGGGGATCCGCAGATTGTCGTCACCCTGCACGATTTGGGTCTCGTCCCAGTCCTGCAGTCCGAAATAGGTCAACTCAATCGCCTTGCAATTAGCCAGCTTCAGTCCCAAAGTGGCCCGAACACCGGCCATCATGTTGAAATCCAGATCGTTCGTATTCAACTCTTCATCCAACGTCTGGTTGTCGAGAACCAGTGACCGGGAATCGGACTGTTGAGTGCGATCGAGAAACAACGCGTCTACCACGAAGTAGCCGGAATTGGTGCGGCAGCAACCGCCTCCACAGCCGTACCCCGATCCACACGACTTGCAGCCGGCCTGGAAATAACTTCCCTGACCACAATGCCCGCCGGAACCACAATGCCCGCCAGGGGCACACTGACCGCCGGGACCATACTGATCGCAACCGCCGTGGCCACCCCACTGCCCTTGCGAAGCATAATTCGCGGGGCCCGGGGCGTAGTTGGCGTAACCGGAATCGCAGGAGGAGCATCCGGGACCACCCGGGGCGGGACCCGGGTGATAACCGTACTGGGCCGAAGCTTGCTGGCACGATTGGCTGGCGAAAGCCACTGCGATGATGGTTGCGAAGGCAATCTGGAAAGGCGCGGGCATAGGTCAAATGTCCATCAAGGGCCAAGGGATGTCCGTACAATCGTGCCTATCGTCCGATGCAGAATTACTCGTACAACAAAAACCATGCGCAAAAACGTTTTGTTTGCTACGTTTTTACGGATCGAGGTAACTTGTAACGGTCAGGCAAATGCCATAACGACCCGGAGGACGCAGCGGGATAATTGCAGTCAAAAGCAGTCACGTTGACTGCTGGCATTCGCGCGGCTGGCAATCGACCCTGGCGAAGCCCCTCCTTCGTGGTACTGCAATCGGTACAACACTCAATTTTTGGTCCACCTCTTTCTCCAGGCACCAGCGGGCGCGGGATCCAGGTGAATTTTTCGACTCGCCCGGAAATCTCGTCGCAGGGTTTCCATGACGGCGCGAATCGTGTTGACCATCGCCGTTTTTACTTTGCACGAGATCGATATGTTTGCCGAGTTGCAGCTGATCAAGGACCCGCGGATCGAGGACCAGGTGCTGGCTCGATACGATGAGACACTCAAGTCATTGCGGGCCGAAGGGTTTGAACGCCTCGGGGTCTTCGAAACCAGGCATGGTCCGTCGCTGGGGCCGGCTGCCCTGTTTATTGGCAACGTGGGCAATGAAGTCTGGCGATACGATCGCCATGGCATGTCAACTGGTACCATCCGCTGCTGCAATCGGCCGAGCGGGATGCGGTGGTTTATCCCCTGGGCCTGGGCGTCAAGATGTACTCATTCTTTGTCGACGGCAGCACGCTGATGACCTCCAACTAACCAGGTACATCGGGGTGCATGAAGAATCAGAACATCGAAAAACGATACTTGCCCGGCAAATCCACAGGCGAAACGTGGCTGTATCATCTGGCAGGATGCGAGCAAAACTTCGCCGAGGGACGCGTGGTCATTCGCGGCGACCTGGTCGACTCGCTTCTCGACGTACAACTCCACGAAGACGAACCGTATGCCCTGCTGATCGCCGTCGCCGCCGGCTGGCTGGTCCCTCCCGCGGTGGCCTGGGGCGCGGTCCATTTGCTGATTCGCTGGCTCGGTTAGGCGGTTGTTTTTTCCAGCACAGCAGTTTGCCCGGCAGTGCTTGTCTTACCGCAGTTCAAATCCCACAATCGGGGCATGAATCAGATACTTGCTGAGGTTGCCCGGGCGGTGGCCGAATCGGTGGCCGGGCGAAACTGGGACTCGCATCGTGTCTTCAACGAAGAGTTGGTGGGCCGGTTGTTCTGTCACCAGTTGCTGGCCCATTGCCCCGAGTTTGAAACGAGACTGTGGATCGGCTATCGACCGTGGCCCGACGAGTCGACCGAGAGCATCGGCTACTGGATTGACGATGACGGCAACCAGTCGTCATTTGCCGTGGAGGTCCACGTGGACGATCCGCGCGACGAGTCGGCTGGTGAGAGTGCCGCTGTGTGGGGCGGGATCATTGGTGACGTCTTGCGGCTGGCCACCGCGGTCGGTCACTGCCATCTGGGCGCGGGTTACATTGTGCTGTTCGGTGAACTCCAGCATGACGCCGACGACCGGCGTATCAAGCAGTTTCCGCTGACCACGGCCGGCGACACCAGGGTCATCGAAACCGGCCGGCTGTTTTCCGACACGGTAATG
>CAMYKF010000521.1 GCA_947258905.1 uncultured Pirellulaceae bacterium
CGGCGGTGGCCGAAGGCCGGATGAGGGGTTACGACTCCTTGTCTTTGTCTTTGCCCTCGTTTCAGCCTGGAAAACACAACCCGCCTGGAACATAAACACCCGGTTCAGTTTTATTTTGGTCGGTTCGCGGCCAGGCTTTTCACGCAGGTAGCGAAATAGAACATGGGCGTCGGTATACAGTTGCTGTTCCCGACTCATGAGAATCGGCTCGCGTTGCACTGTGACAGGACCGCACATTGCAGCCGAGCGTGC
This sequence comes from uncultured Pirellulaceae bacterium, assembly GCA_947258905.1. Taxonomy (GTDB): domain Bacteria; phylum Planctomycetota; class Planctomycetia; order Pirellulales; family Pirellulaceae; genus CAJQPP01. The sequence goes on from CAMYKF010000521.1 coordinate 253, forward strand.
ACGGGGCGTGGCTGGTCCATGCCTTGTCGTGCACAGCACTTGCGCACTCCGCATGTTAAAGCCGGCAGGGCGGGCTTGTGCCTGATGTCCCGTCAGTGTCAAACTGGTGCGCCCCGGGCGGAGTATTGAATTCCGACGGATTCGTCAGGATGGTTTTGACGGGTTGCCACCCGGTGATATATTCCCTGAGCTGGAACGGCGCTATTTCTTCGGCGGAACCAAATGATCGGTCGCACGATATCCCACTACAAAATTGTCGACAAGATCGGCGAAGGAGGTATGGGAGTCGTTTACCTGGCTCAGGATTCCCGGCTCAATCGACCCGTTGCGCTCAAGTTTCTGTCCGAACGGGCAACCAGTGACCAGGCAAATAAACAACGACTGGTTCGCGAAGCCCGGAACGCAGCGGCCCTCAATCATCCGAATATTTGCACGATCTACGAGATCGACGAGGTCGACGGTCATACGTTTATCTCAATGGCTTTTGTTGAGGGAAAAACCATCGCCCGGCTGATTCGCGACGGGCTCCCCGACGTTGCCGAGGCGACCGGAATAGCGCGGCAACTGGCGGAAGGTCTGGCGGCCGCACATCAGCGTGACATTGTGCATCGCGACATCAAAAGTTCCAACTTGATCATTTCCCCCCAGGGCACCCTCAAGATCCTGGACTTCGGGTTATCGGAAGTGTGCTGCGAGTCCCCGAATTCCGACGACGGAAAAGTCATTGGCACCCCGTCGACCATGTCTCCCGAACAACTGCGTGGCGAGGCGGTGGATCAGCGAGCCGATATCTGGGCCTGGGGTGTCGTGTTTTACCAGTTGCTCACCGGTCAGTTGCCCTTCGCGGAAAAAGAACCCAGGGTTCTGGCCCGCTCCATTCTGGATACCGATCCTCAACCTCCGTCGCAATTGAATCCGGAAGTCCCCTCGTCTCTGGATGAACTTGTCATGAAAGCCCTTGCCAAGGACGTGGCCGGCCGCTTCCAGAAGATGGCTGACATCCTCGCTGCACTGGATTCTGACAGTGACACGAATGAACACCGCGTTGACCTGGATCCAACTGTGGAACTGGACGTCGCCCGGCCGCGGCAATCGATCGCGGTCCTGTCCTTTGAGGATATGAGTGAACACAGGGATCAACAGTACTTTTGCGACGGCATCGCCGACGAAATCATCAACCACCTGTCACGGGTACCCGGTCTGCATGTGGCATCACGCACTTCGTCCTTTTCCTGGAAGGATCGATCCACCGACGTCCGCGAAATCGGCCGGGATCTTGGCGTGGAAACGGTGCTGGAAGGCAGCGTGAGAAAGGCAGGAGACCAGCTGCGTATCAATTGCCAGTTGGTGGGCGTTGCGCACGGCTACCATCTGTGGGCCAAGCAATTCGATCGCACGCTGGAGGATATCTTTACGACCCAGGAGGAAATTGCCAAAAGCGTCGTTGATGCCCTGCGGCTGGAATTGAGCGACTCGGAGCAAAGCGTATTCGGCAAAATTGCCACGCGGGATCTGGAGGCGTTCGATTACTACCTGCGTGGCCGTGAGTTCTTTTATGGCGCGCGGCACAAGACGATCCGGTTTGCCCTCGAGATGTTCGAGCATGCCACGGAACGGGATCCGGACTATTCGCGAGCCTATGCAGGTATCGCCGATTGTCATTCGTACCTGTTTATGCACTTTGGCGGCCAGCCGGAAGACCTGGACAAGGCGCTGGCGGCCAGCCGCAGGGCCATCGAGCTGGATCCGGAACTGGCCGAAGGACACGCCGCCTGCGGATTTGCGCTTTCCCTGGCTGGCGACGTGGAGCAGGCCGAGTTGGAATTCGAAACCGCCATCCGGCTCAACCCCAACCTGTTCGAAGCTTATTACCTGTACGCCCGCATGTGCTTTGCTGCAGGCGATTTGCCCAAGACAGCTGAATTGTTTGGAACCGCCTGCCAGGTTTGTCCGGCAGGCTATCAGGCTCCCATCCTGTTGGGCCAGACCTACAAGACGATGGGAGACGCTGGCAAAGCGAACGAATTGTATGCCGAAGGCCTGCGCAAGGCGGAAATCCATCTGGGCCTGCATCCCGACGACCCGCGGGCGCATTACCTGTCAGCGCATGCGTGGGCCGAGCTGGGCGACCGTGACAAGGCCATCGAAGTGGCCCAGCGCGCGTTGGACATCGATCCCGACGATGCGGCCCTGATTTATGGCATGGCGTGCCTGAACGCCCAGTTGGGTTTTGAGGAACAGGCACTCGATTATCTCGAGCGGGCCATCCAGGCCGGCTTCCGCCACAAGGACTGGATCGAAAACGATTCGGATCTGATTCCCATCGCCGG
>CAMYKF010000522.1 GCA_947258905.1 uncultured Pirellulaceae bacterium
CCATCCAATCAACGCACGTTGTCTGCCTAGCGAGGTCGATGTGGCTTGTCTTCGATGCATTAACCGCCTTCTCACGCTGTCGGCCATTTGTTTCGGCATTGCCGTAACAGTGCCCTCCGCCCACGCGCAAACTTCCCCAGAACAGCCGGCTGCCGAGACGGAAACAGAAAACGGGAATTCCAACCCGGAAACGGACGCCGAAGAAAAATCGGAAGCCAACCACAAGATTGACCAGGTCAAGGAGATATTTCCGGACGATGACGATCTGGTCGAGGACATCGAGGACGTCATCAAAAAACAATACTCGCATGCGCTGATCAAGAATGACGCCATCATCTTTGGCATACTCTGCATGATGCTGGGGTTGATCTTCTACACGTCCAGCATCAAGACCGGCTTTTGGGGCCGTTTTTACAAGATCGTGCCGATGCTGCTGGTGTGTTACTTTCTGCCGTCTCTGCTGACCTTTTTTGAAATCGTCGACCACCGCACCTCCAAGCTGTACTTTGTGGCCACACGGTATCTGCTGCCGGCCACGCTTGTCTTGCTGACCCTTAGCATTGACCTGAAAGAGATCTTTCGGCTGGGTCCCAAAGCGCTGGTGATGTTCGTGACCGGAACGGTGGGCGTGATTATTGGTGGGCCGCTGGCCGTCATCATCGTGTCCTATATTTCGCCCGAGATCATCGGCGTGGAAGGGCCCGACGCGGTATGGCGCGGCTTGAGCACCGTGGCCGGCAGCTGGATTGGCGGCGGTGCGAATCAGGCGGCCATGCAAGTCGTCTTTCTGTCGCCTCCCGAAGGCGCCAGCGACGCGCTGAAAACCAAACTGGAAGACCTGTACAGCGTCATGGTGGCGGTTGATGTGTTTGTCGCCGAAATCTGGATGCTGTTTTTGCTTCTGGGTGTAGGCAAATCCAAATCGATTGACCGGTTCCTGAAGGCCGACGCGTCCAGCATCGAGCGTCTGCAAAACAAAATGGAAAAGTTCAGTCTGAGCGTGGCTCGTATTCCCACGGCCACGGATCTGATGGTGATGGCCGCCGTTGGATTCGGAGCTACGGCCTTCGCTCACTGGTTTGGCTCAACCATTTCCGGCGCGGTGTCAGCGGCGATTGCGGAAAACGAGTCGTTGCAGTTCCTTAAGGACCTGGGGCTGGCCAGTTCCTTTTTCTGGCTGATCGTGGTCTCCACAACGATCGGTATCGTGATTTCATTTACCCGGCTGCGTAATTACGAAGGCGCAGGCGCTTCAAAAATCGGGACCGTGTTTATCTTCATGCTGGTTGCCGTAATCGGTATGCAAATGGACATCCGTGCCATCGTGCAGAAGCCAGGGTTCTTCCTGGTGGGCGGAATCTGGATGCTGATTCACGTCATTTTGATGTTTTTCATGGCCTGGCTGATTCGCGCTCCCTATTTCTTCCTGGCAGTGGGCAGCAAGGCCAACATTGGCGGAGCCGCCAGTGCTCCCGTCGTGGCCGCCGCTTTTCATCCAGCGCTGGCCCCGGTCGGCGTCTTGCTGGCCGTGCTTGGATACGCGCTGGGGTTGCGGGTTGATCACCCAATCCTCGTCTTCATCCTCATCCCTCATCCTCGTCCCTCGTTTCGATCGTCTACTACCAGTATCGTCGTCGTTGTCGTAATCGTCGTCGTCGTCGAACGGCTGGGGATGTGAGGCGAGAGACTAAAGGCAATCGTCAAGTCATTTTGGTCTTCGGCATCCAATGCAGCGCATTCGATTACGATTACGATTGCGACGACGACAACGATGTCAGCGGACGACGACGAAGAGATTGACTAGCGCCACATATCGCCATCGGCGAAAGGATGGGCCGGGGCGTCGAGTTTGGGAGGGGGCATCGATTTGAGAATCGATTTCGCCAGTTTGAGATCGCGTTTGGTCGTGATCTTGATGTTCAGTGGCGAACCCTTGACCACCGTGACCGCGTGTCCGCTGGCTTCCATCAGTTCCGCTTCGTCGGTTGGTTGTCGAGCGCCGCGGGCGGCGTAAGCCTGTTCCAGATCGGCGCGGCGAAACACCTGCGGCGTCTGTGCCAGGTACTTGTTCGAGCGTGGTACCGTGCCTTTGACGACGCCTTTTTCAACTTCCTTGATGGTGCTGGAGACGGGCGTGGCCAGAATGGCTGCTCCGGATTTTTGAGCCGCCACGAAGACTGCTTCGATTTCCTCGTCGGTCACGCAGGGACGCGCGGCATCGTGCACTGCCACGAATTCGGCAGCCTCATCGACTTTGGCCAGGGCATTTTGCACCGAGTCGGCGCGTTGCTGGCCGCCCTCAACGACATCGATACCGAGAATGGCAACGTTGGGCCCGAAACGCGAAAGGAACTCCTCGCGGTCCTCCGCTGCGACCACCAGGATGACCTGACAAACGTCGTCACGATTCAGGAACCTTTCGACGGAGTATAGCCAGACGGCTTTCTGGTCCAGTCGGACGAAGGGCTTTTTGAAATGCTCGTCCTTGAACCGTGTACTTTTTCCGGCTGCCGCGATGATGACCGAGAACTTGCTCATAATGGTTCTTTATTCTTCCGTTGTCAGACGAACGTTAATGCGAAAGTTGCGACGTCCACGTTGAATCGTGAACTCGACCGTATCACCGGGCTGGTGCTTTTCGATTTCGGTTTGCAATTCGTCCCACGAAGCGACCTCGGTGCCATCGATGGCTTGCACAAAGTCGCCTGGTTCGTCGTTTTGCCGGAAACCGGCGATCACTGTCCGACCACCATAGTCCCGCAATACGGCGCGGACTGCGCCACGCAGTCCGCCGCGGTCTGCCGGCCCGTTGGGCTCGAGCAGCACGATCATCAATCCACGGCGCGTTTCCATCACACTGTAAATTCCGGCCGACGCGCGAATCACGCGGCCGTTGCTAATCAACTCGGGGACCACGCGGCCGATGGTGTTGGCCGGAATCGCGAAACCGACGCCGCTGTTCTGGGCCGCGTCGCCATTGGCACTGGCGATCGCCGTATTCATTCCGATGACCTGACCCTGGCTGTCCAGCAGGGGCCCGCCCGAATTGCCCTGGTTAAGTGCCGCATCGATCTGGATAACCGATTTGATCAGGCGGCCCCGTTCGCTCTTGGATTCCAGCGTGCGGTTGAGGCTGGAGATAATACCGACGGTCAGGGTGCGTTCCAGCCCAAACGGATTGCCGATGGCGAGGGCCTTTTGCCCGACACGCAGCGAAGTCGATTCACCCAGTTGCATGGGGATGAGCGATTCGGCCGACACATCGATCTTGAGGACCGCAATGTCATTTTGCGGATCGACGCCGATAATGCGGGCCACCGCATTCTCTCCATCATACAGGGTCACCAGAATGCGATCGACGTCTTCGACAACGTGGAAATTGGTCACGATATGTCCCTGGTCATCGTAGACCCAGCCACTGCCGGATCCCTCGCCCGAGACGGGCCGGTAAAGACGGTCGATGCCCGCGAACTCGGTCTGGATGTTGACCACGCTGCGGTTGGCAGATTCGTAAACCCGGATATTGATTTCCTCGTCGGCGGTATAGCCATTCGACGGAAGATCGAGTTTGTTCTCCTGGGCCAGCGTGAGGCCCGTCCACATGCTGGCCAACAGGCTGACTACCAGAGCAACTTGGGCAGGCGATTTCATCAACGATGGTCCCTGATTGAACGCGACTTTGTGGAAACAGCTGTACCGCGTTGTACGCATTGGCGACGGCGAATGTTTACCCGCAATGCCGGCTGACCCGGAACCAAACCAACCTTGGCTTGAAGGGGATGACGAAGTGGGCGGACACGCAAACGCCACTGCCAAATGGATCAGTTGTCAGTTACGGATTTACCGGAATACCTTACCTGTTTTTTCTGTCCGGCGAACCAGGCAGTGTCACTGCATTGTTTTCTATTTTTCCCTGTTTGACCAATAGTGCAAAACGGCAAACTCCCGATATCAACCGCAGCGGATTCTGTTGGTGCCCAACTTGAGGAGTTCCGCATAGCAATCGAGCGGCCAGCTGCGGGGGTGGCGAGGGAGGCTCGGTGCTCCAACCATACAAACCTAATTCCGGGAGAGTCAAATGACCGTGTCGCCAGGACGTATGATCGCTTTTTTGATGATGATAGCGGTAACGTTGGCAGGGACTCCAAACCAGATTGCGGCCAATGACGGCCTTAATTCCAGTCGTTATTCAATTCGCGCGGGTACCACCGGAACGAACTCCGTGCAATCGCTTGTGCCCCGGGCCAGTTCGGGCCTCAACCCGCTGCGCGGCCAGGCGGTGACGGCATCGCTGAGCGGGGATCTGCAAGTGGCCACCCGCCGGGCGGCACCATCGAACTTCGCCGCCATTGTTCCCTTGACTGATTCCATGCAGATAGTGCCGAACCAGCGTGGCCGGCGAATCGCCAGTGGACAGAGTCAATTCGCCGGGCACTGGAACGCCTGGCATCAAATCGTTTCACGCACGGCGTCCGGAACGCTTTCACGACTCGGCAGCGGACTGGAGTGGCTGGATGAAAGCGCGCCGGCACCGCGGCGGATTCAGGCTTCGGCGGCCGGATATCGCAGCCACTCCAGCAAGTCACGGGCCGTGATTCGCCAGATCGAAACTTCGACACCCCGAGTTATCCAGGAAATCCCGGCAAAACCGTTGAAGAAGTTGTCGGGAGGGAACATCTCCGTGTTTATGGTCGACGCCAGCCAGGCACCGACGGACCGCGAGATCATCGAACGCGAGATTTTTGACGATGCGATTTGCATGATCGGCTGCGAGGACGATTCGCGCACTTGCGCAACCCGATCGGCTTGCTTTGGACAGGACCTGCTGATTGATCAATTCCTGCCTGCGGCCGGGGAGCAGGGCACCCGTCAGGTCACCAAACGCCCGGCACGATTGCAGGTGCCTGCCATGACGATGGGTCATCGCAGTTTGGAGAGTCGGCCTGAGATTTCCGGCCAGTCACTAATTCAGACTGGCAAGGCCGTCATCCGGTCGATAATTGATGTGGTGCAGCCGCTGGCCTTGCTGGAGCGGGCGGTGCAGATCCACCAGCGTATCGAGTCGGCTGTGATCGAACTGGACGACCTGATTTGGTCGGCCGAACTGTATCACGTCTGGAATACGTGTGGCATGTACGAGTGATGGGGCGAACAGGCGAGTAATTTGGGCCGAAAGGGGGCATGTCCGGGGGCCCGGCGGGGCTGTCTGATTTCACAACAGGGTGTTCGATTTCGCAACGAGTAACAGCGGGTGGGCCAGGTGCCCTGCCTGGGCCGAAAAACCTGCAATATTCGTTCGATCCGGCAATCTTGCCCATGCACTTCGCATTATCGGGCTGAGGAAGGATTTTGGAGTCCGTGCCAACGACGATTCGCGTTAACCTGAGTGTTTTGGTTGCGTAAAGTTACCATCGGGCACATGGTTTGCTTTCGATAAGAAGGTTGACAGCCAAACCAGCTGGCTGCTTCGTAAAAAACCAGGGGTTTTGAGCGTGAGGACGTTCAAAAACGCGGTTTTTTCGGTAGCGTTGCCAAAACGACCAAAATAGAATGTAAGTCGACGGCGCGGTTTTTACCGATCGCCTGGAATAAATAAGGCAGGGCGGGCTCGAAATGACAATTTCGGGCCTAAGTCACAGTTTTTCCGTGTGGAGTTAGATATGTCGAAATGCAGCCGCAACCGGATGCGATTTCAGTACGGGGCGCAATTGCAACTGGCCATGGCACTGGCCATTGCGTTGGTAACGGCGACTTCCGCCTTGGCCAACACCGAGAACGCTCGCCTTGCCACGTTCGATTCGTCGACTGGCGAGACCTCATTTGCCCTTTCACTGATGCCGTCGCTGGACAATGCTGCTGCGGCGCCCGCTCACGTGGTCATTTATCTGGATACCTCGGCCAGCCAGACCGGCATGTTCCGGGACGACGCGATCAAGGCGCTGAAATCGGTGCTTGTGGGGCTTGATCCGGCCGACAAGGTACAGTTGTACGCGGTCGATATTGACCCGGTCCCCCTGACCGAAGGGTTTGTGGCTCCTGACAGTTCGGAAATGAACGTGGCTCTGGAGCGGCTCAACGAGCGACTGCCGCTGGGCTCCACTGACATCTCAGCCATGCTGGAAAACGCCGGCCAGTTACTGGACCAGCCGGTACCCAACAAGAACGTGATTTACATTGGTGACGGGATCAGTCGTGGTGCTTTGATTGCCACCGACCGGTTTGAGAACATGGTCCGCGATCTGGTTGGCAAACGGATTTCGGTATCCAGCTTTGCTATTGGCCCGGAACGGGATGTGGAAATGCTGGCTGCTCTGGCCAATCACACGGGCGGCAACGTCTTTGTCGACTCCGATGACGTCGGTTCTTCGGATCAGGCGGCAGCCGGCCTGGTGACGACGGCGCGAGGTCTGGTGTTCTGGCCGAACGAAATGAAAAAACCGGCTCAGATGACCGAAATGTTTCCGCCAGTGGTTCCGCCGCTGCGTTCCGACCGTGACACGATTTTGATCGGTTCCCTTTCGGAACGAGGCAGTTTTGACGTGATCATTAGTGGTGATGTAAACGGCGAGAACCGCCAGTTTACATGGCCGGTGCAGGCCGAGGGTTCGGATGCCGATTTCAATTTCCTGCCGGAACTGCTGGATATTGCCCGGGAGAGCGGCGGTACGACGCTGCCGACCGTGGGCTCGGCCGGACTCCGCGAGATGGCTCGTGTAATCATGGCTTCTTCACATCAATTTACCGCATTGGGCGCCTCGGGTCTGAACGCCGGTTCGGCTGCGGCCAATGCCAGTGCTGTTCAGGAAGAAGGGGCTCCGAGCCAGCCGCCCCAGCCGGGCAACGACACGCAGCAGGAGCCCGCACCGGACGCACTGGTTCTCGAGGAACCACAGCAGCAAATGGAAGAGTTGCCGGGTCAGGAAGGTGGTTTGAACCTGATCGATCAGAACGTTGACGATGAGCAGTTTCTCCGCGAATCCGCTGGCAGTCCACAGTTTCTGGGTTCCATTGAGCAGCAGCGGCAGGCTGCCGAGCAGCGTCTGGAAGCCTACATGGAAAACGAAATGCGGATTGCCCGCGATCTGATGAGCACCAAGCCGGATCAGGGCATGGACCGTCTCAAGGCGATGCTGGATACCATCCAGCGGGCTCCCGATTTGCGTCCGGCCATTCGCATGGAACTGGAAACACGAGTGCGATCTCAATTGCGTCAGGCCAATGTGCAAAAGCAGGAATTCGACACCCGGCTGAACGACTTAACCTGCTGCGGGCCTTTGAGGATCGCGAAGAGAAAGTCGCCCAATATGTGGCCACGTTCAATTCGCTGATGGACGAGCGTAATTACCAGGGAGCACTTGATGTGATCAAGGCGGCTGTCGATCTGTATCCGGATTCGCCCGATATGGCTGCTGCCGAGGAAGTCTCCATTATGAAGGTCAACTGGGACCGATACTGGGAAGTCCGCAATGCCAAGAACCGGAACTTTCTGGAAAACCTCTACGAAGTTGAACGTTCGGCCATTCCGTTCTCGGGCGAACCGCCGCTGGTGTTCCCGGATGCGAATGAATGGATCACCAAGAAGGAACTGCGCAAGAAATGGCGCAACGTTCGCGTAGCCGGCAACAAGCGTGAAGAAGCGATTCTGGAAGCACTGGAAAAGGACGCCAAGTTCGATTACTTCGAAACCCGTTTTGGCGATGTCGTGCAGGAATTGCGTGCCGATTACCGCATTCCGATCGTCATCGATGACTCGGCCGCGGATAACAATCTGGATGAAGAAGCCCTGATCACGCTGGACCTGGAAAACGTCTCGTTGCGATCCGGTCTGCGGATCATGCTCAAGCCGTTCCAGTGCACCTATGTCGTCAAGGATGAAGTGCTGTACATCATGTCCGAGGACTTCGCCCTCGATAACCTGGTCATCAACATCTACAACGTAGGTGACCTGGTGGCTCCGCGAGGCGCCGTTGGTGGCGGCCTCGGCGGTGGCGGCGGTGGCTTCGGTGGTGGCGGCCGCGGGGGTGGCGGCGGCGGCGGCTTCGGCGGCGGCGGCGGTGGCGGCCTCGGCGGTGGCGGCGGTGTCTTCTGCATCACCGACGATCTGGAACTCGGATCCAAAAAAACCGATGAGCGTGAGCCCGTGGCGCTGCAAGTTCAGCCTGCCCAGGGCCAGACGGTCAAGGCCGCATGGACGGAATATTTCTCGAAGTATCATGCCGACCCGGCCGATGTCCGCGAAACCGTTCGCAGCTTGATGAAAGAGCGAAAAAGCGGTGAAGTGGTCGCCGTTATCGAAGGTTGCATGCAAAATGGCCAGACCCAGGACTGGATGTATGAAGGGATCATGCTGGCCATGCAAATCTCCGGTGCCTCGACGGAAGAAGTTGAACGCGCCGTGATGACGTCGGTTGATTTCAGCGACAATCCCGATGACCTGATGTCCGCAGCACTGTTTATGACCAAGCATGGCATGGAACGGCGATCACTAAAGCTGTTGCGTTCCATCGCGGAATCCAATCCCGCTCGTCACGAACCATTCGCCATCGCCATGCGGGCGGCCCGCGCCATCGAAGATGACGAAGCCATTCAGTGGGCCACTTTGGGGATTCTTGCCCAGGAATGGCCCGAGAATCCGGAGATCCTGCGGGACGCGTTTCTGGCAGCCGAGTCCATCAAGCTCGATTTGCAACGCAACGGTGACGTGGCGGCCCTGAAGACGTTTGAATCGCAACTGGCCGAAGCCCTGTATCGCGACTGCATTATCAAGATCACGTGGACCGGCGATGCCGACCTGGACCTGTATGTCGAAGAACCCGGCGGAACCATTTGCTCGCGTGAGAATACCCGTTCACTGTGCGGCGGCGTCATGATGGGCGACAACGCCTCGCGTCGCGATGAATCAGGACAGGTCTCCGAATACTATGTGGTGCCGCGAGGATTCACCGGTGACTACCGCATGGCCATCCGCCGTGTGTGGGGCGAAGTGCCCACGGGCAAGGTGACCGTCGAGGTCTACCGGAACTATCGTAGTCCCGACGAAACGAGTATGAAGCGTCAAGTCAAAATGGACGACACTGGCGCCATTGTGGTGTTCAATCTGGACAAGGGTCGGCGTACCGAGAAACTCAATCTCGCAGCGATCCAGACAGCAGCCGCCCAGGAATTTCTGGCAGACCGCGGCCTGATGGCGCAACGGCTGGCTGGTTACTCGGAGAGCAGCGCTTCTCGCCACGCCCGCTCGGCAAATCCCGATCGGCAACGGCAGATTGCCCGCAATCAGCTAAACCCGCGTGACGCCGGTTTCCGACCGGAGATTGAGGTTTTCCCCACCGGTGTCGGCATGAGTGTCCAGGCCACGACGGCTGATCGTTTGTATGTGATTGTGTCCACGCCATTCCAGCTGTTCAGCGACATCACCGAGGTCAGTACGTTTAACTTCGTGACCGGCGACGCCGGGGTGACCGGCGGCGGAGCTGGCGGAACGGGTGGCGGAGCGGGTGGAGGATAAAACCGCCACCATGGAAAACAACATGCCGTGTCAGCCCGACACGGCATTTTTCTTGCGCCGTCATTCAGATAGGATGACAACATTCAGTGGTTCCAAAAGACCGTCATTTTGGACTGAGCCGCAGGCGCCAGCCTCGGGTTTCGCCTGGGAGACGCCGCCTGAATGACCCGACGCCAGCGCGTTCGGCTCAGTTCCTGGAACCACTGACATTCCAATTACGCTGCCCGTTGTCCCACGCCCATGCCCGTTCGCAATCTGGTTTTTATCGGCTTGGCAACCATTGTCTCGCTGGCCTGCTATTCCATCGCAGCCAGGAACCGTTATGCCAGTATCTTTAGCGAAGCGATGGATATCGTTCGCACCGAGGCTCTGGTCCCAAAATCGGAAAGGGAACTGTTCAACGCCGCCATGAACGGCATGCTGGGCATCCTGGATGAAAACTCCACTTTCATCGCTCATGACCAGTTCGAGACCTTCAACGAGGACTTGAACCAGCAGTTCGTGGGTGTGGGAATGACCGTGGATCGGGATGAGGAACGCAATGCCCTGCGTGTAATCAGTCCGATTCCCGGCACGCCCGCCTACAAGGCCGGTCTGCGTGTCGACGACCGGATTCTGGAAATCGACGGGATGACAACTCGCGATCTCAGCCAGCAGGATGCGATCAAGCGTATTCGCGGACCACGCGGCAAGCCGGTCCTGTTTCTGGTGGAACGCGCCGGAGAGGAAAGCCCATTCGAAATCGAAGTGGTGCGGGATGCCATTCCGGTACCCTCGGTCTACGGCGATCGCCGCCGGCCCGATGGAACCTGGAGTTTTGTACTGCAAGACGATCCGCGAATCGGCTACATCCGCCTGTTACAGTTCGGCAAACGGTCCACAGATGAATTGCGTGAAGCGATTCAGGCGCTGGATGGCAAGATCGATGCGTTTATTCTCGACCTGCGTTACAACCCGGGAGGTCTGTTGGACGCCGCAGTCGACATCAGTGATATGTTCATCGGGCGTGAAGTCCCCGTGGTGGAAACCCAGCGTCGCGACGGTACGGTTGTACGCCGTCGTTTTGCCACCAGCAAGACCGAACTGGACCCGGATATTCCCGTGGTCGTGATCGTCAATGAATACTCCGCCAGCGCATCGGAAATCGTTGCGGCTTGCCTGCAGGATCACAAACGGGCGGTGATCGTCGGCAAACAAACATGGGGCAAGGGCACGGTGCAGGACCTGATTACGCTGGAACCCAATCGCAGCGTGCTGAGGCTGACGACCGCCAGTTACTGGCGACCGTCTGGCCAAAATATTGATCGCACCGTGCGACAACTCGAAGCGCCTGATCAGTTTGGCGTGAAACCGAATAAGGACTTTGAAGTATTGTTGTCACCCGGTGAAATGACGGCGATTGGCCGTGCCCGAAACGAGCGCGATCAAACGGTGATCGAGGACGGAACGGTAACGGATCCCGATCAGCCTTCATGGATCGGAACGGACCTGCCGCTGAAACGGGCCGTTGACCATCTGCATTCCCTGATCAACTCGCGGGCCGCCGCCATTCCCTGATCCCGGGTCTCTTTGTTTTTGTTGCTGGCCGCCGCTTACTTGACGTGAGACAGCTGCGCGTTGGGTTGCCGGAACAACAACACAACCAGCACAAACATCAGCCCGATGGACAGAAAGGTCCAGCTGTAGCCGATGCCGATCCATGACAGGCCCAGCGTGAACAGAAAGTAGTATCCGGCGGCCACGGTGATCCCTGTCCAGGTGAACAGGTTCATGGCCCCGATCACGCGGCCCTTGGACGTTTCCGGAGGACGCGACTGGATGAACACCTGGGGCGGCACTGCAAATATGCCGGCAAACAGCCCCACCAGAAACAAGGCGCCGCCAATCACGACGCAGTGCAACCCGGCATTGTTGATCGGCATGACGCAGGCCAGCGATGTCAATGCCGTCGCTAAAAACAGGCCCCAGCCGGCGAATCGCATCAGATCAAATCTCACCTGATCACGCGATAACTTGCCGCACATTACACAGCCAATCGCAATACCAATACTCAACACGCCCAGCAACAATCCTGCCCACTGTTCGGGAAACGCCAGCTGATCCTTGCACACCGCGTTTACGGTCGGCATAAATACCGCGCCGGCAAACCAGAACAATGAGTAAATGATCATGGTCCAGAACAATGGCTGGTCGTGCCGAATGAATTGCCAGGTGTTGCGTTCGATCAGCAGGCAGTCACGTGTCAATTTCATGTTGGGGGCGGCGATCGGTGTTCTGCGAATCAGCAACGACGTCAGGGTTCCGATAATGGCGATCAGAATACAGATGCCGCAAATGATCCACAGGTGATTGGGCAGGGCCTGCTTGAGGAATCCGCTGAGCGCTGTTCCGAAAATAATGGCCAGGAACGTGGTCATTTGAATAATGCCATTGGCTCGCGGCAAATCGCTGTCGCGCAACATCTCCGGCAAAATGCCGAACTTGGAAGGGCCAAACAGGGCACTTTGGGCACCCATAAAAAACAGCACCACAAACAACCACACGATCAGCGATGTGGACCCGATCGTACCGGTCGTGAATGCGATCATGGCACAAATCATGACCACGATCTCCAGCATCTTGCACGATACGACGACCGTGCGTTTCCGTATCTTGTCCGACAGATAACCCGCGAATCCGGACAGCATGACAAACGGTATGGCGAATGCCAGCATGGCAATGAACTGGTACGGGTCCGATTCAAACCCGCGGAGCTTCTTGTAATCCAGGGCGATCAGCAGCAACAGTTGCTTGTACAGATTGTCGTTGAACGCTCCGAGAAACTGCGTCGCTGTCATGCCAATGAAGGCAGGATCGCGTCCCAACGGGGGCAGATGGCTCAGATCACGAATGGGCTCTTTGGCCACTTCATCCGCCGCCGGCCGATCAGCTAACGCCGGGTCGGTCAGGGACTCGGGTCCGGCAGCAGTCATTTGCAGGTGATCCTTTGCCAGCAATCGGTGGCGGCAATGTGAAAATGGGTACTTGGCTGGATGTTTTACGATTATTACGAGTTTAACGAAAGTTCAGGTTGTATCGATTCCGATGAAAAGGATGTCGGTAAAACGCACGTTGTCCCCGTTGCGTTTGCCCGTAAAAACCCCCTCAGGAAGAAATGCAATGACTCTGTCAACAACACTCGAAAAATGTCTGCGTCTGGGCGCGATCGCAGCTTGTCTGGCCTGTGCTGCCACGACATCCTCGCTGGAGGCCCAGCAATCGGTGTCCGCTGCACAAGGGTTTTACAGTCCCCAGGAACGGGCCATTTCCGGTCGGTATTCACCGCGTTACATGCGTCCGGCCGGGCAGCAACCGGTAGGTAATGCCGTGGTGCAGGACACTGCTCCATCCACCGTGCCCGACCAGGCAGCCCAGGTACAAAGCACACCGCAATTACAGGTTTTGCCTCAGCAACAATACATACCGCAAGCGCAACTTGCCCCGCACGGCCACTATTACCACTCGGGCCCGGTTGTGGGTGCTCCGATTGACGAAGTGATCGTGGGCGACGGCTGTTATGGAGGCGATTGCGGCGGTGGCGAATGCTGTGATCCCTGTGGTTGCGGATCATCGAGTTGCTTTGGCGAGTGCGGATGCGGTCCGACCGTTGATCCGCGAGACTGCTGTATTGCCGAAGACTGCTGGCTGGACGGGCTTGGCGGCCTGCTCTGCAATTCCGAGTTTTTCGTCGGAGTTCACGCCTTCCGGAATCAGGTGTTCGTTGCCCGAGCCAATCAAATTGAGCAGGAACTGGACTTCGAGTCGCCCGAGAACTGCAGCTTTGGTTACCACCTCGGTTTCAATACCGGCGTGCCCCTGTACCGACTGACTTGCGGGCTGGCGACTGCCCAGGTCGGTGTTCGCTATACCAGTTCCAATCTGAATGACGGCGTGTTCGCAACCGGGGAACGCAATCAGACGTTCTTCACTGGCGGCCTGTATCGCCGCGTGGATTACGGTCTGCAATTCGGTGCGGTTGCCGACGTGCTGAACGAAAGCTGGCTCCCCGATCTCAACATGGTGCAGATTCGTAGTGAAATCAGCTGGGTGTGGGGCGGCAGTGGATCAACGGCAGGACTCCGTGTTGCAAGAAACGTCCAGGATGACAGCGGATTTGTCGGTGGGGTATTCCTGCCCGAAATCAATGCCTCGACGCTCGACTGGTACAGGTTATTCTATCAGCATGTGGGAGCAGCTGGCGGTTACAGCGAGTTCTACCTGGGCTGGACGGATGAAGACCACGCAATGATCGGTGCGGATTACGATTTGCCTTTGGGCCCCCGCACGGCACTGTTGGCCGGGTTCACCTACATGATTCCGAACGAAGACCTGCCATTTACGGACAACGAGGCGTGGAATCTCACGATGGGACTTACCTGGCGGCCGCGTGGTACTGAATGGTACCAGTTCTATCATCGACCGCTGTTCCGCGTCGCCGACAACGGCAGCATGATCATGAGCCGATTTCCCTAGTCTGCAACCGTCAATTCCAACACCAAAACCCGATCGAGCGATCGGGTTTTTTTGTGCGCCGATCGTGATCCTGTGCAGGGCGAAGGCATTGAGTTCCCGATATAATCGCGGTTTTGCCCATCCAGCAACGGTTGCTCATGACACCCGGAATACCAATCTGGTTTGACGCCGAAAAATTTCGGGAACAAGGTCAGCGGATCATCGATGACCTGGCCACGTTCCTTGAAGACTCGACGACCGGTAATGCGGCTCAAGTGCTTCCATGGCGCGACGAGAATGCGCAGTACGACGCGTGGAAGGAATTGCTCGATCGAGATATTGAACTTGAGGAACTGTTCCGAGAAGTATGTTCGGCATCGATTCGATTGCACCATCCCCGGTACCTCGGGCATCAAATCAGTCCGCCAGCGACTGCCAGCGCGCTCGCCGGGTTCGTCGCGGACACACTGAACAACGGCATGGGTGTTTACGAAATGGGCATGGCCGGGACGGTAATGGAACGGCTCGTCATCGAGATGCTGGCCAGGCAGTTCGGGTTTGCCGACTCGGCCAGCGGCTTTCTGACTTCGGGAGGCTCAATGGGCAACCTGACCGCGCTTTTGGCCGCCCGCAACACTGCTGATCCGGACGTTCTCGAGGCGGGAAACCGGGACCAGCAATACGCCGTGATGATTTCCGAACAAGCGCACTACTGCATTCAGCGGGCTGCCGGCATTATGGGTTGGGGACGCCAGGGCATCATAACCGTGCCCGTCGACGAACATTACAGCATGCGAGTCGACTTGTTGCCCGAACTGTACGATCAGGCCACCCGGTCCGGCAAACGGGTCGTCGCCGTCGTGGGCAGTGCCTGCTCCACCGCCACCGGTGCCTATGATGACCTGGCGGCCATCAGCCAGTTTTGCAGCCAGCGCGACTTGTGGTTTCATGTCGACGGGGCTCACGGCGCGGCGGCGGCCTTTTCACAAAAATACCGGTGTCGTCTGGATGGCATTGAACTGGCCAACAGCGTGACACTGGATTTTCACAAGTTGTTGCTGGTGCCTGCCCTCGCGACCGCGGTCGTGTTTCGCGATGCCGGGCAAAGTTACGTGTCATTCGCCCAAAAGGCGGAGTACCTGTTTGACGAACACGTTCCTGAATCGCAGTGGCACAATCTGGCGTTGCGTACTTTCGAATGCACCAAGGCCATGATGAGTCTCAAGGTGATCAGCGTGTTGGCCGAGCATGGTTTAGCTGCATGGGATGCCAACGTGACACAACTGTACGACCTGGCGAACAAATTTGCGGACATGATCGATGAAACGCCAGCCATGGAGTTGCTCGTGCGACCGCAATCCAACATTGTTTGTTACCGGTATGTCCCGGCCAATGCAGAGCAAGCCAACGCGATTAATCGGGATGTCCGTGAACGCCTGTTACACGAAGGCAAGTTCTATGTGGTACAGACGATTAGCGACGGAACTCACTGGCTGCGTACGACGATTGGTAGCAGCCTGACCACCACAGAACACCTGGGCCAGTTGCTAGAGGAAGTAACGCGTATCGGACAGCAACTGGAATCGCAAGCACGAGGTGTGTGTTAATGATGGTTGAGACAAGGAATGAGCGATAAAGTGGGCACGCCAAAAATAGTGCTGGTAAACATGCCGTTTTCGATCATTCAGACTCCGTCGCTGGGTGCAGGGCTGTTGAAGGCCAGTTTGCACGACGCCGGGATCGGCTGCGAGGTGCTTTACCTCAATCTGCGCTTCGCCCGCCGACTGGGGATGGAGTTGCACGACGAGTTAACCTGGTTCCCGTCCCATTTGCTCGTCGGCGAATGGCTGTTTGCCGAGCAGCTATGGGGCGAGAATCCCGAGCGCGACGCAGCGTATCGGGATCTGGTTTGTGACTTCAACCGCAACAACTCGCAGGCTCGCCACGACGACCAGGCGGTACGCCAGATGTTGCAAGACGGGCGACAACATGCGAACGAATTTGTCAGCGAAATAATCAACGACGTTGACTGGACCGCATTTCCGGTGGTCGGGTTTTCGTCCAGGTTCCAGCAGCAGATCGCCTCGCTGGCACTTGCCCGTCGCATCAAACGAGACCACCCGGATCACTTTGTGATCTTTGGCGGTCCGAATTGCGAGGCGGAGATGGGCGACGCCATGCTGCAGGGTTTTGATTTTGTCGATGCCATCTGTAACGGCGAAGGCGATCTCAACTTTACGCCGTTCATCCAGCAATGGCTGGAAGGCGATCGACAACCGGTTGTGCCGGGCATCAAGCTCCGCACAAAAAACGATGTGGCCAATCAGTCAACAGGGCAGTGTCGGGTCCGCGATCTGGACGCCTTGCCCTTGCCGGACTTCGACGATTATTTCCGTGAGCTGGATTCGGCGCCGTGGCGGGAATCGATGAAGGTGGCGATCCCCTTTGAGGCTTCGCGCGGCTGCTGGTGGGGTGAGAAACACCATTGCACGTTCTGCGGTCTCAACGGACTCGGTATGGACTCACGCAACAAGTCTGCCGATCGGGTGCTGGACGAGATTCGATTTTTGCTGGACCGCTACGGGAGCTACTCCAACCGTCTCGTGGCAGTCGACAACATTCTTCCGCACCAGTATTTCAAAACGTTGTTTCCCCGGCTGGAGGACCTGGATGTCGACCTGTTTTTTGAAGTCAAAGCCAATTTGAACCAGCGGAACCTGGCGACATTGCAACGTGCGGGGGTGAGAATTATCCAGCCCGGAATCGAAAGTCTTTCCACGCCGACCTTGCGCCTGATGCGCAAGGGCACAACGGCTTTGCAAAACGTAATGTTGTTGAGACTGTGCGCCGAATACGACATCATTCCCTACTGGAACTATCTGGCCGGTTTCCCGGGCGAGTCCGACGAGGACTACACGCAGGCCGCCGACCTGATTGATGCGATTCCACATCTGTGGCCGCCCAACGCGGGCGAGATTATCGAAGTGCGTTTTGACCGCTTTAGCCCCTATTTCTCCACGCCCGGGGAATTCGGACTGAGCGACCTGCGGCCGTATCCGGCATACCACCTGGTCTATGATGGCCTCGAGGATGAATTAATTGCTGATCTGGCGTATTTTTTTGAGGCCCGGCGTCCCGAGCCCGTCATCGAAGCGGCAAGCAAAGATCGGTTGTCCGGGGCGATTCAGGATTGGAAACAGCGACACCGGTCGATGGCCTTGTTCGAAGTCGAAACACCCGACGCCATTTTCATTTTCGATACACGAGAAAAACCCGACGGACAGCTGTTGTGTGTGCGCAAACCGTGGCTGGAAATGTACCGCCTGTGCAAATCGATCAGCACGCGGCAACGCATGCTCGACACGATCGACACCCGTCTGTTTGAGGATGCAAACCAGTGGATCGACGACATGGTCCAGCGTCGATTGCTGGCCAGCGAAGGCGACCGCTTTGTCACGCTGGCCGTCTCCCTCGGGCAGGGTTACGCCCCGCCAGCTGCAGCCTATGAAAACTTCGAGAAGCTGCTGACGCGTTCACAAACCGGAAACGCAACGGCCCCGCAAGCCGTTAGTTGAACGATTCTCCGAGTTTTTGCAGGCCGCGGAGATGCCTTTAACTTTGCAAATCGACCCAATAACTACTGATCATTGCCAATGAGACGCATGTATTTTTCTCTTTGCGCAGAGGTCAATTCCTCAAGCACGTTCTGTTCGGCCTCTGCCTTTAGTTGCTTGACTTTTTCCTCAAGAATTCTCGCTTCATCCTCAGCCCGTTTTTTGAGTCGGGTTAGTTGTTCATCATCGATATCCAATTGTTCACGTATCCATTGGGTTGAAAAGAGTCCCGGCGTACCTGCCCGACTTCGTATCTCTCGAATAGCGGATTGTTCAAGGGCAGCTATTTGATGGGGTAACAATACGTCCTCAAGCTGGCTCAATGCTTCCTCCTGGAGCTGCTCGTTTACCTCAATTCCAAGTTGTCGTCGTTCCGTTGTCGATGCATGTTGAAGATTTCGTTCGATTGTCAATTCTCTCAACTTCTCTTGAAACTGATCAGGACGTACTGAAAACACAGCATCCAGTGCAACCACTTGCTCAGCAGTTAATTCAAGTTCACGCCGCACCCCATGGTCGTGAACAAGATTGAACAGCATTCTTGAAAATGTGGAATGTGGTCGAAGCGGTGAGACATTCAAGTCCAACCCGGTCGATATCTTGCCTGTTTCATCCTCTTGCGCAGTTAGTGAAGAGGCAAATAATAGAACTGCAAGCAGTGAGAAAGCACGAAGCATGGCGGATTCCTTGTCCGTGTTGGCTTGAAGAGTACGGCGCCACCGTCTGACGTTAGCACATCCAAAATACAATCTCAATAGTTCCAAAAATCCGTCGATTGAACTGAGCCGCAGGCACTAGCCTCGGGTTTCTCGGAGAAAACTTCACTTCGGCTGAAAGACCCGACGCTAGCGCGTTCGGCTCAGTTTTTGGAACTACTGAGTCTCAATATTGTTCATGTTGCTGCGCGTTTTTGAGCGAGCCCGCCGGCAAGAACAACCCGGCCCCTATTCTATGGAAGGTGCTATTCGTTGAACGCCGCCATTGAAGCCCCCCCGGCCCCCCTTTGTTAAAGGGGGGAGACTTAAAACTCGGCGTTGCCTGGCGTGCGGGGAAAGGGAATCACGTCGCGAATGTTGCCCATGCCGGTAACAAATTGCACAACGCGTTCCAGGCCCAGACCGAATCCGGCATGCGGCACGGTGCCAAAGCGACGCAGGTCAATGTACCACCAGTAATCCTCTTCGCTGAGTTCCTGCTCGGCCATCCGCGTTTTCAGAATGTCCAGCCGGTGCTCACGCTGGCTGCCGCCAATGATCTCGCCGATTTGCGGCACCAGCACATCCATGGCGCGTACCGTTTTCCCGTCATCGTTGCAGTACATGTAGAACGGTTTGAAGCTGCGGGGCCAGTCGTACAGGATGACCGGCGAATTGAAGTGCCGCTCGGTCAGGTACCGTTCGTGTTCCGATTGCAGGTCGGACCCCCAGACCGGCTGGAACTCGAATTTCTCACCACTTTTTTGCAAAATCTCGATCGCCTCGGTGTACGGCAAACGCTTGAACTCGCTCTCGACAATTTGCGCCAGCACATCGCCGATCGGTGCAACGTCCGAGTTCTTTTCCCACGGTCGGTCGGAAAAGAACTTCATGTCTTCGGCACATCGCTCTAGCGCATCGCGGAACATGCGTTTGAGAAAGCGTTCGGCCAGATCCATGTTTTCTGGCAATTGGTAAAATGCCAT
>CAMYKF010000523.1 GCA_947258905.1 uncultured Pirellulaceae bacterium
TGGTGGCCGGCGTGCTGGGCATGCTGTACCTGGCAATCTCCATCCTGCTTCCCAACGACTTGCGACGGGAACGCAGCGTGATTGCGAAAATGGTTTATGGCGTGACCTGCTTTGCACTGATCTTCAGCTTCACGGGCACGGTGCTCGGCGGATTGTGGGCCGATGATTCCTGGGGCCGCTTCTGGGGCTGGGACCCCAAGGAAAACGGGGCACTGATGATTGTGCTGGTCAACGCCATCCTGCTGCACGCCCGCTGGGCCGGCATGATTCGCGACCGCGGTATCGCCATCATTGCCGTGCTGGGCAACATGGTCACCATGTGGTCGTGGTTCGCCGTGAATGAAATGGGGGTCGGCTTGCACGCCTATGCGGTAACCGAAGGTCGCATGGGAGTACTCTGCAATGTCTGGGCGTTGCACCTGGCTTTCATCCTCGCCGCCTGGATTCCCACCCGATTCTGGCTGGGCAATCGCGCGGTTTCCGAAAAGTCGCCTGACTGACAAAAACGTTACGGGAAGCAATGATCATGTTACGCAGGTTCGTGGTTGCACTGTGCGCATCGTGTACCCTTTGCCATTGCCTGACCGCCACTCCCTGGCAGGAATTTGCTGAAACAGACGCACCGCTCTATGATCATCACGTACACGTGCTGAGTCCTGAATTGATCGCGCACTGGAAAGTGGCTGGCATGCCATTTAGCCGCGAGGAACGCGCCTACACTGACCCGCTGCACATTCTGGAATCCCAGAATCTTGAAGGGGCCTTCCTGGTTTCCATGGCTCACGTGTACACCGGTGCGTTGCTGGCTGCCAACCAGGAGATTCGGAATAACGAGCAGGAATGGGTTCAGCGGGAAAACGACTTCGTTGCCCGATGCGTCCAAAGGGACCCCATACGACTGGCTGGCTTCTTTTCCGTCAATCCGCTGCGTGATTACTCGTTCGATGAAATGAACCGCTGTCGCGAAATCGACGGACTAGTCGGACTGAAATTGCATCTGCCTGCTTGCGAGATCGACTTGCTGGACCCTGAACACGTCAAAAAACTCAAACAGGCAATGGCCTGGGCGGTCGAACACCGCATTCCGGTTTTGGTGCACATCATGACGGTCGATGAAGATGCTGCTCGCGAGAAGGCCCACATGTTCTGGAACGACGTTATGAAATACCATGCGGACGTCGGCTTGATCGTTGCTCACCTCGGTGGCGCAGGCGGCTACAACGATATCTCCCGAGCTGTCCTCGAGGAGTATGAAGCGGCTTGCCAGTCGAACGCGCGTTTGCGAGTCGGCGACACTCGCTTCGACCTGTCCGGTGCGGTAATTCTGGAAGAAACCGACGGCATTCCAGCCACCAGTCAGGAAAACTGTGATGCGCTGGCTCGTCACATTCAGCAAATTGGTGCCGAACACTTCTTTTTCGCAAGTGACTATCCGGTTTTTGAAGTCGCGGATGCGCAGCGAGGTCTGCGTAAGAAATTGCCACTGACGGAAGACGAGTTTGAGGCCGTTTTCACAAATCGTCACCCGCTATTCACCTCCCGCAAGGAGCTGGCGACCATTCGTCTGCCTGATCTTCGCAAAGAACTGCTGGAACGCGAAGCCCGCGATCAACGCGCCCGACGGGCCTTGATGCCCGCCAATGGCCAACGTGGTGACGAAGTTCAGATCGATCAGTCAAAGATCATGGAATTAATGGCGGTCGACAAGGAAAACCGCGAGTGGCTGAAGCAACAAGTTGACGAACATGGCTGGCTGGGCAGGTCACTCGTAGGGACCGATGGTTCCGGTGCAGCGTGGTTGCTGGTCCAGCACGCCGACACGGATCGCGCCTTCCAGCGGGAATG
Source organism: uncultured Pirellulaceae bacterium (assembly GCA_947258905.1). GTDB lineage: Bacteria > Planctomycetota > Planctomycetia > Pirellulales > Pirellulaceae > CAJQPP01. Next base: position 1,846 of record CAMYKF010000523.1, read on the forward strand.
CCTCGACCTGATGACTGCGGCGGGAGCCGACGAAGTATTCATGAAAAACGTCGCCTACCTGACCGACCGGGTTCTGGTCGGTGAAGGCAAACCCCAACGCTACGGAACCCAGGTTGGCGTGGTCGATGGCAAGGTGCGGTTCGAGGAATGCGAAGATCCCGATAACCTCAACTTGCGTCGTGCTGAAATGGGTCTCGGTACGATCGAAGAATACCTGCAAGTCATTCGCGAAGTCTTCAATCTCCCGGATGACGACGAGCTCGATAACGACGAAAAACCCGACGACAACGACGAAAACCCATAGCACTGGTCTCGGGCTGATACCGCAACCGGTTGGTTGCAGATGTACCGCTATTGAACCCGGTCCGCCGCAGACCAATTGCCGTCGAGCGAAGAATCCGTCCCGGGATCGTACAGCGAATCGTTGGTCAGGATGAAATTTCCATTACCGTCGCCGTATACATGATCGTAATGTCCGGGCAACAGGTACTGGTCGTCGCCATTTCGGTAAACTTCTTCCTCGTGGATCGAATCGACCAGCCGGTTCTGTGATGCGTTGCCGGAGCCGTCCCGGGATGTCCATCCGCGCTGACTCAAATCACTGATGTAGTTCATGGTTTGCCCGTGCAGCTGACTTTGCATGGCAACCGTCTCAAGATCGGCTCTTGCCATACCGCGTCGCAATCGTTCGACGGCTCGCAGCCAGTCGGGAGTCGTCCGCACGCTCTGGGCAACTGCCAACAACAGCGGCAATCTCGCATCCAGCTGGCCCTGTGGGGCACTGACGGAATAGTCCATTTCCGTGCGCCAGATGGTGTCCCGACCAGCGCTCGACTGGGTCGTGACTCCGGTCAAGGCGATAACGTGCAATTGTTCATAGGTCTGACCGTTCTTCGAGTATTCGATACCAATCGCGACGGCATCCCAGAAATGGTTTTGCTGGATGCCAAACTGCTGCCCCATTTGCCTCGTGGAGCGGCTCATTTGACGCCGCGCGGTGGAGACTGACTCCAGCAATGCGTTTAGCTCATCGATTCTTGTAACCGACACGACGCCGGCCGACGAGATCGCCGGGTCTTCCTCATGGGGAAACACTTTCTGCTCAAAGTAGGTCTTCCAGGCTTGAGGGCTATCGGGCAAATAGACAATGGGATAGCCGTCCATCACGGTCAATTCCGGAGTCCGCGACTGATAAGCCAATTGCAGATCGCGTCCTGCCATAGACGGCCCGATTCGCACTTGCGATCCATCCGGTCCGGTGATTGTGATCTTTTGACTCGGGAGGATTCGATCAATGCCGGGAAATCCGGCGAAAGCACCGCCCTCGGTCTGCCAGCCATCAGGAACCAGCATGGTGTGCGTCGCCATGCCTTGCGAGTGAAAAACGTGCTGTTTGAGCACGACCCTGGTCGACTCCAGATCATTTGCACCAGAACGCGCGGTACTCGTTCGCTGACAGCCACTAATCATGCACAACACAGCCATACCGCATGCGAGAAATCGAAACATATGTCCCCAGCCTTTCGTTTATCAAGATCGAGGACAATACCGCTGCCAAACCGCACTGTGACAAAAAAAAGACTTCCTGCAAATCAACGGGCGTGCCGACCGGAAAGAGCCATTGTCGAGGGCGACGCCAGCAATATTTGTCAAAAGACCCAGTTGGACCACGCCTCCCACCCGGTCGCAACGAACGAGCCAGAACGAAGCTTTACAGCGTCTTCAGATATTCCAGCAAAGACCGTTTCTCTTTTTCGCTGAGTTTGGCCGGATAGTCGTGGCCCGCGGCGCTTTTGCCGGCAATACGCGTATCGAAGTAGATCCGTCGCTGGTCGCCACGCAGTCCCTCGGGAATCTCATCCAGCGTTTCGATCGCCAGTCCCGCACGTCGCGAGTCGTATTTGGCGTTGTCCGGTCGGTACCAGATCACTGGTCGCTCGTGGGGATGCAACACATGCCACAACGTCGGCACGCTGCCGTTGTGAAAGTACGGTGCCGAGGCCCACACGCCGTCCAGAGGCGGTGCCTGATATCCCTCGGGATCGATCACCGTATCGTCCTCGCCATAACGGGCATACCAGCTCTCGTGATAGCCACGCCGGTGGTCGACAGTTAACGAATCCAGTCGCACGCGATCGGTGCCGATATCATCAATGGGCACAATGCGGGACGGGTAATCCGGCTGACTGCCGTACGTCCCATGACACTCTGCGCATTTGGCCTCGAACACTGCCCTGCCTTGCTCGGCCAGCGGCTGATCGAATTCAAACGGATACTCGGGCGGTTCCAGTGATTCGATGTAGGCAAAGACCTTTTCAAACTCGTCCTCCCAGCCACGCATCGTTTCACCACTGTTGCGCTGGTCCATCACGAACGGAATCAGGGCCCGGTGGCTCTTTTCCACAAACCCGTCGATGTACAGACGCTCCCGCTTGCTGACATTCCACCAGGGCGGAGCGTCCATGTCGTGATTGGTGTACGTCGGCGGTAAACGCAGTGGCTGGACGTTCAGGTCCTTGTCACGGAAGCTCATCAGGGCGATGCCAAACACGACCGCATTGCTGGTCCCCACCGTGGTTCCCATCGGCACGGCCATCGATCCGATATCCATCTGGCTCAGCGGAATCTGTAAACGCAGCTTGGTCCGCCGGATATCGGCGTACAGCGTTTCCAGTGCGATTTGCGCATTGGGCAGGCCTTCGATTGGCCGGCCGGCTACGGATCCGCCATGGCAGGCAAAACAGTTCATCGACCACCAGCCATCCTCGCTAACAACGTACTGCAAGGGTTTGGCCGGGTCGTCCGGATGCGGCGCAAATCCAAATCGCTGGAAAGCCATCGTGCGACGCTCTTCCGGCGCAGCCTTTTCAGCTTCGCTGCGCAAGGGTTCGGGCCAGTCTTTCCACAACTCGTCAAATACGGATTGGTGGAAGTCGCGCGGCAGGAATGAGTGATTGAGGATCAGGTCGCGACCCGCTGCTGCTTCGTCGGACGCGGTTGCTGTTTGGGCGCGAACCGGGTTGGCTATGCAAATCGCCAGAATCAGCGTAACAGCAACCAGCCTGAATCCGTCAATGGTAAGCATCGTCCGTTGGTCATCCTGTCTCAAAACTCCGGGGCCACCTCAGTTATCGTAACATCGTAATTGGATTGCCTCCTGTCAGGCAAATCGTTCAGCCGTCCCGCCGGATTGCGAATTGTTGATTTCGATCGTCGATTCGCCAAAATGGCCGGCAACGATACCGTTATTAACCGGCCAGATTGCGGATTCGTGATCGCCCGCATCACAAACTACGGAGCTGAAAAAATGAAGTTGCATCGCGCACTGAATGGCTGGTTGTTTTGTGTGGTCGCGTGCTGGAGCGTTCCCTGCACCGCCCAGCAATCGGAATTTGTTCCGCTGAACCCCGATCGTCCCTGTCAGATGGCTTTTAAAAATGAAGGTCATTTTGTTAACGACGAAGGAGTCCGGGAAAGCTCTGGTGGCACCACCATTGTCCGATTCTTGCGCACCGTGGACGTCGAGCAGGAAGATCACTGTTGGCTGGAGTCGGATTACGAAATCGAAACGAACGGGTTCTCATACGGCTCCACGCATCGCCTGCTGATTCCCGAATCGGCGCTCAGGTTTGGAAAGGCGCCCTTGCAAAATGTGGCACGCGGTCTGTTTTTTCATACCCAAATGACCCGCAGGGAGGCGATTGAAATCGACGTGTCGGGTGACTGGGCAAACCGGCCGTGGTTCACCCGGGCCCTGATCCATTTCGATTTCCAGCCGGAATTCGAACCCTTGCCTGCAGAATCGATAAAGACGCCTGCCGGCGAGTTCCAGTGCGATGTCTGGCGAGTGGTCGGGCGTCGGCAGGAGGAAGATGACCAGCGGGAGATTGAACATATCTTCTACTTGTCCGCCGAAACGCCGGCCCCGCTGGTCGCATGGTCGACTCGCACGGTTGAAGCGGATTCGCCTGGCAGCTTTGAATTCAACTTCCGGCTGTCCGAATATGACGAAGAGCCCGTCGCCATCATCCCCCTTGATGACGATTGAGTCGCGGGGGCGGTGCGCTCATCGTTGCAGACGCAGAATATCCAGCCACTGCGTTTCGCGTTCAACCAACACCTGTCCCATGCTGTTCGGTTCGGCGCTGCGGAAGACCATTCCGGCCACAAACGCGTGTCCGTGATACATGAACTTGCCGGCCAGACTGCACCAGGCGGATCCCTTGCCCTGATGTCCCGGCAGCGGCGCGTTATTGAAGAAGGCCTGCGTGAATCCCTGCACGCTTAACTGCGTGGGCCAGACCCAGATCTCCGGATTGTGATTTTCCACGATGCCCTGCAATCCGGGCACAATGGCTGCTTCCAGCTGCGGCAGTTCGCTGATGGACGGCACCGGCCGGTCGCGCCCCACCGGCGCGATCACCAGCGCGACCAGTCGCACCGGCAAATTGTAAAAGTCCAGCTGTTGCAACTCCGGGGAAGGACCCTCGCGGTCCAGCAACTGCACATCAATAAACAGCGGCGAACGGGAAATGTCAGCCGGTTTGATCTTGCGACGCCGCAGCAAGGCCCATAATCCCAGCAGCAAGGCAATCACAAAAAACGCCAGCAACACTCCGGCAATGATCAGCACCGGCAGGGGAATTGCTTCAAAGATCGCCTCAAAATCGGTCAAGTTCATTTCGCTGCTCCATGCGGCTGTTAGCCAGCTTTCACCATTCATTATTCATTGTTCAGCATTTAATTGCGAATTCCTTGCGGCATGCGACTTTGTAAAGAGGTCGGGATTCAATTGCCGGAACGGCCCTTCGGGTGCTGCGCACAATTGACGCGGCTAAAGGGGGACGCGGCTAAAGGGGACGCGGCTAAAGGGGTCGGGAGTCAATTGCCGGAACGGCCCTTCGGGTGCTTCGCACAATTGACTCCCGACCCCTTTAGCCCCTTCCCCTTTAGCCCCTTCGTAAAAGAAAGTCTGCCGTTCCACTCACGTCAACACAATCCTCAGCCCGTCCCAGGCCACTTCAAATCCCGCTGGCAGCTCGGCCATGGTGGTTTCGTAATCGACGTGACACGAGCAATGCGTGAAGTACGTTTTTTTGGCCCCCAGTTCCCGCGCTGCTGCAATCGCCTCGTCGATATTCATGTGAGTGGGATGAGGTGTGGGCCGCAGCGCGCTGAGGATCAGCGTGTCCAACCCCTGGAGCAGCGGCTTACTCTCCTCGGGAATCGTCTTGCAATCGGTGCAGTAGGCGACATTGCCGACGCGAAAGCCCAGGACATCGAACTTTGGTCCGTGACCCAGACGCACCGGGATGACTCGTGCGCCCAGCACGTCAAAGGGACCGTCGATGTCAATCAACTCCACTGCGGGCACGGCACCCACATGCGTCTGATCCTCATCGGCAAAGGCGTAGGCAAACGCCTCCAGCAGCCGTTGACGCACTTCCTGATTGCAGTACGCGGGCACCGGGTGACCCAGATAAAATTGCAGCAGCCGCAAATCGTCAAAGCCCATCACGTGGTCCGAGTGCTCGTGCGTGTAGGCGACTGCGTGCGCGATGCCGATGCCTTCGCGATTGAATTGCAACCGCAAATCGGGAGACGTGTCGATCAGCAAATTGCCTTCCGGCAGGCCAAAGATCACGCTGCATCGCGTTCGCATATTGCGGGGATGATCACTGGTGCAAACCTGGCAACTGCATCCAATGGCCGGCACGCCGACCGAGGTTCCGCAGCCGAGCACGATCAATTGTCCCGTGAAATCGATGGTTTTCGGTAGCTTCCTGTTTTTTGTGTTGGCCACGTGCAATTTGCTGGTTGGAGGCTGGCGATGCGGCCCGCAGGCGAACCCCGCCACGGACGTGTCTGTCACCCCATGGAGGGGAGCAGCGGCACATCATTTGCCTTTATTGAACATCGGTCGCCCGGCCAAGTGACAAATCGCCCCGGGTCGTGCCCACGAGTCCTGCTCGTTGCCCGGTTATCCAGGTTACACAGCCACAACCTGATTTGCCCCTCCTGGCGGGTGTAAACCTGCGTTGACCGGGGTGCCAGGCGACTATAAATTGTTTCGAGAAAATAATTTGCGCGCATTTCGATCTGGACGCAAGTAGCTTGTTGCGGTGCCCGCTCAAGCGAGCTTCCGAATTCGCCGCACTGGTCATTCGGACGCATCGATATGATGTAATCAGAGCCGACGGTGGTGACCGCACCTGACTCATTGTCAGTCTCGTTCCGGGACGGGCCCGGTCCAGAACCTCGCGCCACGAATATTTGGTGAATCCATGCAGCAACTGGAAAGAATCTGGGAATTTGTTTCGCTGTTTTTCGGCGGTCTGATGCGGATGTTCGAGCGGGGTGTCACGGCCTTGTTCGGTTCGTCCAATGCCAGATACGTCAAGCGGCTGCAGGGCAAGGTCGACGCCATCAGTTCGCTGGAGCCCAAATTCGAGGCCATGACCGACGAGGAGCTGAAGGCGCAAACCCAGCGGTTCCGCGATCGTCTGGAGGCCGGCGAAACGCCCGATGACATCATGATCGAGGCCTTTGCGGCCTGTCGCGAAGCGGGCAAGCGCTTCCTGGGCATGCGTCACTACGATGTCCAGATGATCGGCGGTATGGTGCTGCACAGCGGTGCGGTAGCGGAAATGGTCACGGGCGAAGGCAAGACGCTGGTCGCCACCCTCCCCGCCTATCTGAATGCCCTTTCCGGCAGGGGTGTGCATGTCGTCACGGTCAACGACTATCTGGCCCGGCGTGACATGGAGTGGATGGCCCAGTTGTACATGGGACTGGGACTGACGGTCGATGCGATTCAGTCCGAACACGACGTTTCGCGCAAGCAAAAGGCTTACGACTGCGACATCACTTACGGCACCAACAACGAATTCGGTTTCGATTATCTGCGTGACAACATGCGTCCGGCCGCCCGTGGCGACGATCGCTTCGAGAAACGCCTGCAGCAATCCCAGGGCCGACTGCATTTTGCCATCATCGACGAAGTCGACAACATCCTGATTGACGAAGCGCGGACGCCGCTGATTATCTCCGGCCCCGCTCACCAGGACATTCGCAAGTACGCCGAAGCCGACCGCATCGCGCGCCGGTTGACCAAGGACTTGCATTACACGGTTAATGAGAAGGACCGCAACGCAACCTTGACCGACGAAGGGGTACGCGAAGCGGAAAAACTGGCTGGCGTGGAAAGTTTCTACACCGCCGGCAACATGGACTGGCCACACCTGATCGACAACTCGCTGAAGGCGCACAACGTTTTCATCAAGGACGTCAACTACGTCATCAAGGATGGCAAGATCATCATCGTTGACGAATTCACGGGCCGCCTGATGGACGGTCGCCAGTGGAGTGACGGTTTGCACCAGGCAGTGGAAGCCAAGGAAGGCGTGAAGATCAAGGAAGAAACGCAAACGCTGGCCACTGTCACCCTGCAGAACTATTTCAAGCTGTATGACAAGATCTGCGGCATGACCGGAACCGCCATGACCGAGGCTGGCGAGTTCTGGAAAATCTACGAACTGGACGTAATCGCCATTCCTACCAACCGGCCGCTGCAACGCGACGAACACCCGGACGTCATCTACAGTACCGAAAAATTCAAGTGGGAAGCGGTCGCCGACGAGATCGAGGCCTGCCACCGCTGGGACATGGTGACCGAGAAAAACGGCACCGTCCACATCGGCAAGATCGAAAAGGAAAACGAAGGCGTCGTGCAGATTGCCGACTCGCAGGACGGCAAGATCGAAACGGTCAGTCGCGACAAGATCAAGGCCGTGCAGTTCGCCGGGCGACCGGTCCTGGTGGGTACCGTGTCCATTGAAAAAAGCGAACACATTGCCAACTTGCTGACCCGCCGCGGCATCAAGCACGAGGTGCTGAACGCCAAGAATCACAAACGCGAGGCCGAGATTGTGGCCCAGGCCGGTCGCATCGGAGCCGTCACCATCGCCACGAACATGGCCGGCCGCGGTACCGATATCGTCCTCGGTGGCAACCCGGAAACCATGGCCTGGGCGCAGCTGCAGGACACTTACGAAACCCGCCTGGATGTGCCGCGCGAGGATTGGGACGCACTGGTCGTGAAAATCGACCAGGAACACAGCATGTCGGAAATGGGCGAGCAGGTGAAAAAGCTCGGTGGTCTGCATGTGATCGGAACCGAGCGACATGACGCCCGCCGTATCGACTTGCAATTGCGGGGCCGCTGCGGTCGACAAGGCGACCCGGGCAGCAGCCGCTTCTTCCTCAGCCTCGACGACGACCTGATGCGGATCTTTGCCGGTCCGTTCGTCAAACGCATGCTGGAAATGGGCGGCATCAAGGACGACGTGCCCATCGAAAGCTCCATGGTTTCACGCCGCATCGACAGTGCCCAAAAGAAACGCGAGGAATACAACTTCGAGATTCGCAAAAGCCTGCTCGAGTACGACGAAGTTATGGACGAGCAGCGAAAACGCATCTACAAGTTCCGCCAGAATATTCTGGACGGCGTCAGTTGTCGCGACGTGGTGCTGGATATGGTCCGTGGCGAAGTCGATGACAATCTCGACACGTATGCATCACTCGATTTCGGCCCGGCCTCGTTTGCTGCCTGGGCCGGATCACGCCTGTCCACGCAGCTGGACCCCAAAAACTTCAAGAACAGTGATTTCCCGACGGCCCAGGAGACCGCCCGCGACGAGGCTGAACGGGCCGCCGAGGGTGCGGTGCTGAGCGCCATTGAGGAAAACCTGCCCATCGACGATTCGGAGGAATCCGATCTCACGCGCGACTGGAATTGGGACGCGTTGGTCAAGTTCGTCAATGCCCGCTGGGATTTAAACCTGCGCGATCGCGATATGAAAAAGATCGGGCGTGACCGACTGGATGAATTTCTGCTGGAAAAGGCCCGCGATGCCATCCATCAGGTCGACCTGTCCGAAGGCGCCGTGATGCTGGATGAGTACTTCAATCTGGAAACCAGTATCCGCTGGATCAAGGCCAAGTTTGGCATCGATGTGGGCCTCGAGGAAATCAAGAACCAGGAAATCGAATACATCAAACAACTCGTTGTTGATCGGGCGGTGGCTCGCTACGACGAAAAGGAAGCCGAATATCCGGTGCTGGCGGGCATGTACCAGTTCTCCACGGGACAGGGACCGCAACGCCGACTCAATCGCGAAGCACTAATCAACTGGGCACGCGACCGTTTCCACAGCGAACTGGCGATGGACGATTTGCGCAACAAGCAACGCGAGGAAATTCGCGACGTCCTGCTGCAACACAGCCGCGCCTCGCAACAAACCGCCAACCAGTCGATGGAAGAACTGCACCAGCAAATCGATCAACTCGCCAACGGTGGCGGTATCCCGCTGAATTCCGGCAACGGCCAGATCAATTCGCTGGCCAGTTGGCTGAACGAGAAATTCGAATACGAACTACCCGAGAAGAAATTCCGGGATCTGGATCGCGAGGCACTCGAGACCAGTCTCTCCTCCGTCGTGGCCGATTTTTACCATCCGGAAATGCGGCGAATGGAACGCATGGTGCTGCTCGATGTCGTCGACAACGCGTGGAAAGATCACTTGCTGGCCATGGACTATCTGCGCAGTGCCGTGGGCCAGCGTGGCATGGCCCAGCTGGACCCCAAAGTCGAATACAAACGCGAAGGCATGCGACTGTTCGAAGGACTGTGGCGCTCCATCGGCGAACGGGTCACCGATCTGATCTACCGCATGGAACACCTTAACCCCGACTTCATTAGCAACACTTTCGTCAGCACCAAGGCCGAACACCAGGAATTCAACGCCAGCGAAATGGCCCAGGAGCAGCAGGACGCGATCGACGCTTCCGGTGGTCGCCAGGTGTCGCAGCCAATTCGCAACCGCGGCCGCAAGGTCGGTCGCAACGACCCCTGCCCTTGCGGCAGCGGCAAGAAATACAAACAGTGCTGCATCAAGAAGAAGGTCAACGCCTGACCCGGCCTGGCTCAGGCATTACTGTCACCCTCCCTCCGAGGACTCTTCGTGGAATTTGGTGGTTGGTCCTTATCGGTTTGACAACGGTCCCTGCAGGGAAGTTCGGAGATCCCCACGGGCCTCAGGGAGGGGGTTCTTCGCGGAATTTAGTGGCAAGTTTTCATTTGCTGGAATACCTCAGCCCCTGACCCTCCCCCCGGGCATTGGTGTCTACACAATTCGATACATCCAAT
>CAMYKF010000524.1 GCA_947258905.1 uncultured Pirellulaceae bacterium
ATTGCCTGCACAATCGTCCTGCCCCATGTCGTCGCGCAAGAGTCCCCAACCACCACCAGGCCTGAGACCGCGACGGTCGTGCAAGCGGCAACCAGCGAGTCGTTGCAGGAATTGGGCAGCGTCATCGAGCAGTACATTGAAAAAGATTATGCCCTGGGCGCAGAGTTGCTGGTCATTCAAAACGGCCAGACCTTATACCACGAATCATTCGGGTTGTCGGATCGTGAGGACGGTCGTCGATGGGAAAACGACACGCTCTGCAATATTCGCTCCATGACCAAACCGATCACATCAGCAGCCGCCCAGATCCTGATTGATCGTGAGTTGTTGAATCTGGATGATCCGGTGGCGAAGTACCTTGAAAGTTTTGACAACGACAAATCCAGGTCGATTACGGTTCGTCAGGTGTTGACTCATCGCTCCGGTTTGCCCGTGACCAGCCTGGTTCATCCCTATCAGTATTCCAGCCTTGCTGAACAAGTCGCAGCAGCCGGCAAGAGCGGGCCCGAGTTTGAACCCGATAGCAAATTCTGGTACAGCGACACGGGTACGGATGTTGTTGGCGGCCTGGTTGAAAAGGTTTCGGGCGAGCCCCTGCATGAATTCGTCCAGCGGGAAATCCTTGATCCGCTGGGTATGTCAAATACTTTTTACGGGTTCGATGCTTCCGACGATCGGTTGTCAACGGCAGCCAGTCCGTATCTCAAGGTCCCCAGGGGATGGATGCGGTTTTGGAAACCCGGGAAGCCGCTTTACCCCTTTGCCTGGGGCTCGCAAACGATCTATTCGACGACGACCGATTACGCCCTGTTCATGAAGATGATGATGAACCGCGGACGGGCAGGCGATCGCGAGGTGCTTTCGGAAGCCGCTGTCGACCGCATGCTGGAGCCGGTTTCTCGTGCGAAAATGATGGGATCGGACACACCGATTCCAACCGGATTTCGCAACCTGGAGGTTTACTACGGCCAAATGATGCTGACTTATCGGATCGCCGGAAAAGTCAAAGAGAAGCCCGTCGTCATCGGTCATAGCGGCTCGGATGGGACCATCGCCTGGGCGTGGCCCGAGCGGGACTTGATAATTCTTTATTTCACCCAGTCGCGGGGCGGAATGACAACGCTGAACCTTGAAGACCCGATCGATCGCTTGATCATTCATCCTGGGGAGGAAGAGCAAACGCCGGAAAGATTGCGACCGTACATCGGAACCTACATTGCGAACTATGATGATTTCGACAATGAGGAATTCACCGTCAGGGTAAAAAGCGGAAAGCTGGTCCTGGATGTTCCTGGTCAAATGGTATTCGAATTGATCGATCCCGATGACGAGGGTTATTGGGCATTCGCTATCGCACCCGATCGCCTGCAGGCGACTTTTGATCGAAACGACAAGAATGAGGTTGTGGGGCTAAAGCTGCACAAGGCGGGGGAAATCTATGAGGTGCCAAGGGCAGGCACTGCCCGTGCGAATGACTCAGCGGCCGCCACACCGGACGATGCGGTCTCGTCACAAGGCGTGCTGCGGGAAGCATGGATCGGGAAACTGGAAATGGGAGTGATGCAGCCCGTGATGCAATTTCGCATCGTGACGACCGATTCCGGCGACACGGCCGCCCACTTTGACAGTGTCACTGAAGGGCGAACCGGCTTTGCAGCAACCTGGTCGATCGAGGGCGACGAACTCAAATTCGATGTGGCAGAAATCATGCTCACCTATCGCGGAACGCTCAACGCTGCAGGTGACACGGCCGAAGGAATCTGGAGCCAGGGAGGCCGCAGTGTTCCACTAATTCTGGAGAAAAGTGCCACCGAATACGACAGCGTCAACGTTTGGGAAAACCGTCCGCAGCGACCTGTCGGTCCGTTTCCCTACGACGCTGAGGAAGTGACTTTTGAGAACGCGATCGACGGCATAACGCTGGCCGGTACATTGACCATTCCGAAAGGTCCAGGACCCCATCCGGCTGCCATCCTGATCAGTGGTTCGGGTCCCCAGGATCGCGACGAATCGCTGATGGAACACAAGCCGTTTCTGGTTTTGGCCGATTACCTGACTCGCCGCGGTATCGCTGTGCTTCGCTACGATGATCGCGGATTTGGCGAATCGACCGGCCAATTCGAAACAGCGACCACCGAAGACTTTGCCCGCGATGCAGCGGCTGCGGTCGAGTTTCTAGAGAACGAGGACCGCATTAACCCGCTGGAAATTGGCCTGGTGGGTCACAGCGAGGGCGGGCTGATCGCGCCCATGGTGGTCGGATTGCGCGATGATGTCGCTTTTGTCGTCTTGATGGCCGCTACCGGCGTTGACGGGATGACGATCTCCCTGAGCCAGGGCGAGGCGATGTTGCGTGCCAATGGAACGGGTGAAGAGGCGATCAGAATTGAGTTGGCCGTAAGCCGGGCGGTGATGGAAGTTGCGATAAACGCCAGTCTCGATGCCGACGTTTCCGCCGATACTGATCGTGCGATCGAAGAGGTCATACAAACCATTCCCGAATCAGAACGCGAGACGGGAGGCAAAAAAATTCGGGAAGCCATCGCCCTGCAAAAGGACCGTCTGCAGGCCGACTGGATGAAGTTCTTTCTTTCCTATGACCCGCGACCGGCCCTGGCCAATATCCAGTGTCCGGTGCTGGCCATCACGGGATCGAAAGATCTGCAGGTGATTCCCGATTTGAATGTCCCTGAAATCCGGAAGGCCCTGGCCGAAGGGGGCAACGAGGACTTCGAAATCATCGAACTGGAAGGACTCAATCATCTGTTCCAGAAATGTGAGACCGGCTCGATGAACGAATACATAACCATCCAGGAAACATTTAATCCGCTGGCATTGACGAAAATTGGCGACTGGATCATCCGGCGTACGACACCGGGTAATTGATCAATACATCGCAGCACGAAAATATCTGACGAGCGACTGTTAGCCGGAGTATCTGCATGAACCCCAAAAAGGCAGCCTTTCTTAATCTCGCAGTTTCGATCTTCTTCGCGGCAGCCATTATCCTTTTTGCCGCGTTGCTGAAAGACACGCCGTACCACCAAACGGTAACCGGATTACTGATTGCCCTCTGGTGGATTCCTTTTGCGTTTTTGTCCTGTCGCGGTTGCACTCGCTGCGCACATCGGTGACTTGCCAGGAGCGGACGTAAACGGCCAAAGGTCCACGATAGAATTTGTAATTGGCGGCACCGGGCACGACAATCGGATTGTCGCTTTTCCGGTCCGATGACAACTACAGCGCCAGCATGTAGTTCACCAGATCTTCCTTTTCCTGTTCGGTCAGATTGAGTTCCAGAACGAGGTTGAAGAACTCGACGGTATCGCGGAGTGTCGGACAGCGACCGTCGTGCATGTAAGGCGGCGAGTCCTTGATGCCACGCAGCGGAAAGGTCTTGATGGGACCCTCCGGGCGTCCGACGTAAAAACGTTCCACTTTCAGATCGTGCATGTAGTCGTCCACGAAAGCCGGCCCGCTGTGGCATTGCGCACACTGCGCCTTGCCGTGGAACAGGACTTCGCCACGCAGCTCGGACTCGGTGGCCAGTGACGGAATCAACCGACCTGGCACGTTCAGCCTGGGTGCCGGTGGATAGTCGATGATGGCGTTGAAGTCGGCCATGCGATTGGTGACTTCGCGTTTGACCGCCCGCGGTCCAATCGCCTGCTGCATACCAGGATCACCATCGAAGTATTCCTCGACCTCCGAGAAATGATCGAGACTGCGAATAGTCCGTTTGGATGACAATTGCATCAGGTTGTAATTCCCGCGCATGCTGGGTGTATCCACTCGAAGACGGGCCAGATTGGGGCGGGAGTCCGGCGCCAGTTCGATCGCTCCATTGGTGTGACCGTTGACGTGACAATCCATACAGGCCACTCCCTGGGACGGCGACTCGGTCAGCCGGTGGCTGGTGTGGTTGAACCACGTTGTCGGCGAGGGGCGCAACAGTTCCTTCAGGCCTTCCATTTGCTCGGGCGTCAGCAGCCCGTCGAAGATCTCGTAGTAGTTGTCGAGCGTAATCTCCTGACCGTTGGCGATATCGCCCAGTTCCTTGTGGGTCGTCAGGAATAGCGGCGGTGGAAATTCGGGCAGGTACTCGTCCGGAATATCGAAATCAACATCGATCCGCCGATGCTCCGGATGCACTTCCAGCCACGACTCGGGGAACAGCATATGTGCGTTGGTTTGCAGCGGATGGCATAGTGGCTTGTAAGGAAACAAGTCGCGTTCGCGAATTTCTTGCGGAGATAATTTGGCCAGTTCCTCGAAGGACTCGATGCCCTCAGGCAACCGGGCTACCGGACCCACCATGACCGGCTTGCGACCGCCTGACATCGTGTGGCCGGGAATAGCCTCACCGGAAAAGTCAAAGCGGCTGTCCATATACTGTCGCACATCCGCCATCAGCCCCGGTTTCTGCTTGCGATGAAACTCCAGCCACTGTTCAAAACGCATGGGCAGCACGGGCGAGCCAAATGACGTGGTACCCCGACCATAGTAACGCCACAAGTCAAACGGAGTCCGCATCCCCTTGGTGACGCTGGGATAGAGCTGCAATTCATCGGTCATGCGGCCGACGGCACCGTGGGCAGGTGATGTGGTTTCGCTGGCGCCCGGCTCGCTTTCGCCGGTCTCGCCACTAATGTAACTCGAAACAAGCGTGGAAATGGTGGCCAACGGCCGGGCAATGCGTTGATTGGAAGACGGGATTTCCCGCGCGCCGGAGGTCTGCGGCAACCGACTGAGGCCGGTTCCCTGATACCTCTGATACGTGGCATTGACAAGAAATCCAAATGCCACGAGGCCAACGGCAAGAACAATATTGAGGCCGAGTTTGGTGGCTGGTTTCAGCTTCATGAAAATATTCCTGAAAAGAAAGCAAATTTGAATAAATCGACTATGAATGAACCGCCATCACGGCTTGCTCTGCCGCCGAGTGGGGGGCAGTGCGGTTAAACAGTACGGGGACAAAGACGGCCAGACCCGCAGCCACAAACACGATGTTTTTGAGGATGTACTGTCCCTCCATCGTGGGTGCCAGCGGAGCAATTTTGAATGTCAACTCGGGTAACAAAAACAGCGGCGCAAAGGTTCCGGCCATATGCAACAGGAACAATACAGACGCGAAACGCATGCCGACATTGAACAGCAACATCAAACCCAGCAGACACTCAAACACGGCCAGATAGAACAATGCCTGATGCGCATCCAGCCAGGAAATCCGCATCATGGTTTGACTGGCCAACAGTTCCGCCGGGCTGAGGTCGGGAAAGAACTTGAGAATTCCGAAATGGAAGTACACGAGGCCCAGGGCCAGTCGCATGATGTGAAACGAGAGATCAGGGGCAGGGCGGGGTGCACTCATGGAAAGGCCGGCTGAAATCGGGAACTGCGGATGGGCTGCCCTTGAAGGACTGCCCGCTGGAACAACACTTCAGCTGATTATGAAATACGTGCCGAAATTGTCTGTCGGCGCTGGAAGATTCTTCGTGTCGCGATTTCGCTACAAACCCGGGCTGACCGATGGAAGAGTCGTGGCAAGCAGACACGGACTTCATGATGCACCCGGCATTTAGCGGAAGGGCGCGAGCCCTCCGGTGTCGGTTCATCGGTGAAGGACCGGAGGGCTTGCGCCCAGCCGCTATGATTCCCGGACACCCCCGGACGAGCCAGTGGAACCTCGCCAGGTCGCTTCGCAACTGTTTGTTGTTCAGCTCACCAGATTCTGCTCGATGGCGTAGCGGATCAGTTCCGCCGTCGATTTCAGATTCAGCTTTTCGAGGATTCGCGTCCGATAGGTCGAGACGGTGCTGTGACTTACATCGAGTTGCCTGGCACACTCCTGCAAGGTGACGCCCGAGCCAAGAATCCGCAGCACATCGAACTCCCGCCGGGATAGTGCTTCCAGGCCTTCCCGTTCACGCCTGGGGCGACGCAGCCAGGCCCAGACTTCCGGTGAAATCTGTTTGGAAATGTACACGTCGCCGGAGTGAACGGTCTGGATGCCCTCAACCAGTTCTTCGACAGCCGCCGACTTGATCAGATAACCGTGCGCTCCGGACTGCAATGCGCGAATGGCATAGTGAACGTTTTCATGAACCGTCAACACAAGGATCTTGAGCGACGAATTACGTTTCAACAACTCGGCGATGGCGGCGGGCGCATCATGATCGGGCATGGAGTAGTCCATCACGACGCAGTCCGGGACGTACCGCTGGACCATCTCCAGCAACTCCGTACCGTTGCCGGCCTCGGCCTTGACCACGATCGAACCACTTGCCTCGAGGACTCGCGCCAGCGACTGGCGAACCATGGCATGGTCGTCGGCGAGCACGACACTGATTGGCGAGGATAACTTCATGCACTGCCTCCGTGGTCCTGCACAATGGGAAGCCCCGCCTGGACGGAGGTCCCATGCTCTTTCTGCGAGGTAATTTTCAGTTCTCCGTTAAGCAGGTCCACTCGCTCCTGCATGCCCACGATGCCCAGTCGATTGCCGTCCGATTCGCTGCCAGCCTGACCGACGCCATCATCGGCAACGGTCAACTGCAACACTGGCGGAGTTGCCTGCTGATTCACTCCCAAATGGATCACGACGCGGGTGGCGTTGGCGTGCCGGGCCACGTTAGTCAATGACTCCTGGAGGATGCGAAAGGCGTTTTCGGCTACCACTGGCGGGATTTCGATATCGGCAAGGGATAAATCCGTTTCCACTTCCATTCCCGTTCGTTGCTGGAATTCCCACACGTGGCTTTGCACAGCCTCGATCAAACCCAGATCGTCCAACGTACTCGGTCGCACCCGCTGCGCAAAATCATGCAACGCGTGCAGCAGCTGTTCGTTTCCGCCGATCGCCCGGGTCAGATGCCGTTGGCCTTCGTCCGTCCCGGCATCCTGACGTGCCAGTTTCAGGTCGAGGTTGATTGCGGTCATCTGCTGACCCAGCTCGTCATGGATTTCACGCGAAATGGCCTGTCGTTCTTCTTCCTGAATCCTCAGCAACCGTCCCGACAATACACGTAAACGCTGCTCCGAATCGTGTATCTGCCGATTCCATAATTCCCGCCGCGCGGACGAGGTAGCCCAGTAACGCGTCAGGAAGAACAAGGGAATCAGCAACACCGCGACCAATAGCAACAGCCGCTGCAACAACTGGTTGGAAATAGAGAAAACCTGCGGTGCCGGCAACCACGAAACAATCAGGAACGCCGGCGAATCTGCTGACGACGACGTGGACAGACTTTCAACGTCGCGTGGCGGTCGCAATTTTACGGGCCGCGCGGCAAACACACCATCGGCAGTCATCCGGCAACTTCCGTCGGCCGTCAACACATGCTTCCATGCGTCGGGATAACAACGGGGAAATGTCTGCTCATGACCCAGCAACCATCCCCACTGGTCAACAGCCAGGGGACTTAGCAGGAACTGACCGTCCGGCCGCAACAGCATGGTATGCCCGGGCAGCGAAATGCCCTGCAGCTCCCTGAGCAACCGTTTCCCCAGATAGTTCAGCACCAACAGTCCGCATTCGCGGGACGAATCGTCGACCACCGGAGTGACAAACCGAATGACCGGGTTGAGCGGCTCTTCAATCCGCCCCCGTTCCTGATTGAGGTCGAATTCGGAAACAAACACTTCGCCGGATTGCAGGTTGACCGATTGCCGCACGTAGTAACGATCGCTCTTGTCCTGCAACTCATCCAGTGGAACCACACGCCTGCCATCGGGAGTGGCATCCACACGCACCAGTTCCTTGCCCGATCGGTCCAGCAAGCGGACTTGATCGAAGCTTCGCTTGTGTTGAATGAAACTGCCAAACTCCGCTTCCAGCGCCTTTCGTACATCGCGATTACCGGCCGCGAAATCGCGTGTCAGTTTCTGTTCAGCCAGAAACAGCGCGTCGGACCGCACAAGGTCCAGCTCCCGCGTAATCAGTTCCCAGGCCAGATCCAGCCGATGAGTTGCCTGTTCGCCCCTTAAACGCCATTCCTGGCGGCGATCCTGCAAGTAAAGGATGGCGACAATGGATGCCAGTAAAGCCAACAGGATCAACATCACCAGCAGCTGCCGTTTCGCAACTGACCAGCCAAATGTCGTTTCCTGATGAGATTGGGGCATGGAGCGAGGCTGTGACAGGCAATCATCCGAGTCATTTATTATCATTTTACAACACGCCACGGCCGGCATTGAATGGGGCCATTTCCAGCACTGCGGTGGAAACGTGGACTGCCACTGACATGCGGTTCCTCCCCGGTCATCGGGGGGCTATTGAGAGTTGCTCGAGACGGGCATCTGGAATCGGTTCTTGCGTTACCAGCAACGTTCGAAATCCAGTGCAATTTCACTGGTCGCGAAAGAAAAGCCTGCCGGGCTGACCTGACGGCGTTTGCGACAAAGATGATCGCGCCCGTACTGGTGGTTTTCCTCGTGTTTCAGCCCTGGTTTGTTCAGGGCGTATTTTATTCTGGCATCAGATGCTAAATCAATCTTATCGTCGTCGTCGTCGTAGTCGTAATCGTAGTCGCCAGCGATTGGCTTGAATGACGATTCAAGGACCAGGATGGTCGCATTAACACTCCCTATCACCGATCAAGCCAGATTCCGTATTCGCCCTGCACGCCACTGGCCTGATTCGTTTTGTTGTCGGTGTAGGAATCGTCGCCCGATTCGTCGAGAAAGATGGACAAGTTGCGGGCTCCCCGACCCGCGCCATAGTTGGCACCGCCGACATAGGGACCTGCGTCGCCTGGATTCGTGCCGGTGAGATAAGTATCGTCACCGCCCTTGTCCCAAAAGATTCCGTAAGCGTTTTGCGCCGCGCCGCCCAGCGCATAGGTCTGGCAACGATACACGTCGTTGCCGCCGCCATCGACCAGGCACCCCAGGCTGAGGTCCCACGACGATCCCAGTTCCGCCACGGCCGCGCTGCGCATCGCCAGGTAGGTATCGTCACCGTCGTCATCCAGCACCAGGCCGGCTGCGTAGTGGGCAGCGCTGCCCAATCCGTAGCGAGAACATTCGAAGACATCGTTGCCGCTGCGATCGTTGACAACGCCAATTCCAAAAAAATAGCCGCAGCCCAGTCCAAATTGTCCGGCCCGATAAACGTCACGGCCCTGCTTGTCCAGCAACATGCCGATGCCACCGCAGCCCAGGCCCCGAAAGCCAAAGCCGCATCCCTGGCCAAAACCCTCGAACTCGCCCTGATCACCATACGGCGACGGAAACTTGCCAGTGCACAAGAACTGGTCGTCGCCTTGCTCGTCGATGAAGCCACCAAAACCGCCAGGCATCCCGATCGCCTGGCTGTAGTGCCCGGCGTCATAAATGTCGTTGCCGTGCCGATCGATCACGACCCCGACGCCGACACACGCAGCGCCTTGCACAAACGTCTCGCCCAGGTATCGATCCTGTCCCGCGCAATCGACCAATAACCCCATCCCGCAGACTGCAAACCCGCTGCCGTTCTGCCGGGAGTCGTAGACATCGTTGCCAGCAACATCAATCAAAATGGAAACGCCTGCAACACCCGCCGCGATACCGTTGGTCTCCGCCTGATACTGATCGTCGCCCGACAAGTCTACGATGACTCGTAACGGCGACTGGGGATCGAGGCCTTCATCCGGGAATACGTACGTGTCGTTCCCTCCAAACTCGATGATGACCGAGGCCGACACCTCATGAACAGAATCGGCCACACTACCGACCTGAACGTCCCCAATTCGGATTGGTTGCTCGGGAATCTCGGCCAGTTGCGCCAGTTGACGGTGAAGGGTGCCTCCGGGGTGCAAGGCATCGGCGAGCGCTGCGGACCTGGACCATGCTTCCTTTAATTCGCCGACGTCCAGCTTCTTGGTCAATTGGAATCCGGCGGCGAATTCATCCCAACCCGCTTCGCCTCGCCACTTGGGCTCGATCTCACGACACCACTGATTCCATGTTTGCCGCTCTTCCGGTGTCATGGCGGCAGAGGCCGCCCGCAAATGTTCACGAATCTCGTTCACTTCCTTGGTGATTTGGGAGCAGATCTCTTCCAGGCTGTCGCCGCCAGCTTCGATGTCCGGATGCTCAGGCAAAGATTCCAACCGGGGGCTGGCCAGACGGAATCCGCGAGTGATTACCGACCGAATCGTATCGGCCGAGGCGATGGCGTCGATTTCCGATCGCGCCCAATAAGGCGCATGCAGCGGCCGGTTCAGGAGAAACATGATACTGTCACTGCGGTAGTGGCCGCGAATCACTTCCGTTGAACGACGAAAGGTCTCGTACAGTCGATGCAGCGCCTGTGGCTCCGTATCTTGCAGCATTTTCAAAGCGATTTCCTGCAATGGCGATGCAGACTCTTCCAACAATTCGGGAAACAAGTCTGCGGCCGCAACGTACTCGTCGCGGCCACCGGCACACATAGCCGCAAATACCTCGGAGGCGTACACCAACGGGTAGTCGATCTCCAGCCGCTGCGGATCCGGCTCGTCCGCGGTCCCCATTTCCCGTTCCACCAGGACGTTAACCGAATCTCGACCGGCGCATGCCAGCCATAACTCGACCAGGTGATCGTTGTCCCGGACCGACGTTCCATCCCACTCGACCACCCGGTCGCCGTCACAAAAGCGGGACTCATCCTGTTTATTCGTGTTGCCGGTTTGCGACAAAACCAGGTCATTCACCGAAAACCGCAGGTGGGGCAATTCCAGATTTGCAAAATGCCGGCCGCCTGGCAAAACAGATATCATTCCGCACACGACAGTGAAAGCCATGCCAACTGGAACCCGTGAAGCTGAACGGGATTTCATGGTTGTACCCTTAATCCAGTGGTGATTTCAGCGGCGTTTTGCGCCTATCGCTTGACGAATCAGCGCGGGGCGATTGGTGGTGATGCCCCAGGCACCAAGCTCCTGAAAGAACCTGGCGTCCGCCGGCTCATCCACGGTCCACACGTGAAATTCTCCGACGCCTTCATTTGCCAGAGCATCGCGAAACTCGCGGGTAAACACACTGCGACGCCCTTGACTACCGAAACCGTCGGCACCCGCACGGCGGATCGCTGCAGCGATTTCCGGTGCCGTCGGGGTCCATGGTCCAATGTCATCATCGGGCTCGTACCCCGAAAGCCAATGGGTTCGCAGATGCGGCAGCTGTTGTTTTACGGCTGCAATCGTTGCTTCATCAAAACTGATCACCAGGATCTGTTCAGGTTGCAGGCCGGAATCCGCCAGCACACGAGCCAGTGGAACGACAATCTCCGAACCCGCTTTCAATTCAATCACGATCCGCTTGCCTGCTGGCACCGTGGCGATGACATCGGACAGCAACGGAATCCGCTCGCCGGCAAACTCCGGGCCCTTCCACGTTCCCACATCCAGTTCCTGCAGTTCCGCCAGAGTGGAAGCCGCCACGTCCAGATTCGTGCCTGCCGTGCGTTCGGTCGTCTCATCGTGAAGGCACACGATGTGGCCGTCGCGGGTCAGTCGGAAATCGCCTTCAATCCCGTCCGCTTCCTGCTCCCAAGCGAGTCGAAACGCGGCCAGCGTATTCTCGGGCGCATCGTACGAGGCCCCGCGATGAGCCACAATCATTTGGGCCGAAACCGGATTCTTCACAACCACCACGCACAGGCAAACCATCATCAGGCGATACGTATACTGACCAGCGAAAAACTTGTTGCGGTTTGCCAGCATGGGCATGGCCTCGCCAACTTTTGCGAATGAGATTCCGCGCAAGAAACGAGCTTCCGCGCAAATTCAGCTTACTAGGTTAACTTATTAGGCCCGGCGTTTACGCCGGGTATCTGGAAATACCCGATATGTCCAGGTCCCTAATCACCCTAAACCCGAGCTAAAGCTCAGGCCTAATAATACCCGTACCGGATTCGCAGAAACGAACGATACCCTGTAGATCGAAGCATTGCTTTACCGGACGGAGAAGCTCGCGGGGGCAATCGTTCACCGATAGGGGTAGGGAAGAGTGGTTAGCTCTCCCCTCCCTCCGAACCGGACTGGCGGTTCTCCCGCATCCGGCTCTCCAGTTGATAGTTTTACCTCAAAGA
>CAMYKF010000525.1 GCA_947258905.1 uncultured Pirellulaceae bacterium
AAAAAACGAGACAAACACCGGAAACCCAAACAACCCAGGACTGCATTTGAAGAATCGATCGTCATTCTCGTTTGAGCAGTATTGGGCATTAGCCGGCATTAGCCGGAACCGTGACAAATCCGCGTAAAGGCGGGACTACGGGCGGGACTACGGGCGGGACGACGAACTTTCAAAATCCGGTTTTGAAATGCCCTCTAGTCCTCGTGCGAGTGCAGGTCGGGTTCCTTGCCTTCGTAGGCGCGATACAAGTCGTAGATCGCGTTCTTCAGCACTTCGGCCGTCGCCGGATCGGCATCCTGCTTGCACTTCATGGCGGACACCATTACCGCGTGAGCCGCCTTGAGCTGCTCGACATACCGCTCGTTATCCGGCTTGATGCGTTGCGTCAAAAAGTACTGGGCCACAATGTGCTGGGTGTTCGTGGCATGCTCGTCCTTGGTGGTCACCCACCGCATCGACTGGTTGATATCCAGAGCGGTCGGCGGCTGGCCTTCCAGGGTGTTGACGAATTCGTTGATGCTGGTGATGGCCTTGGCAATCGTTTTGGTGTCTTCCAGCATTCTCTCGAAGCGTAACTGGTCGGTGTAGATTCCGCATGGCACTTCACAGTGCGGTACCAGAGTTGCCGACGATTCGCCGGTTGAACGAGCCATCACGATTTCACAAGCCATCATGCCACAGACGGCGGCGGTCAGTACCATTGCATAAAATTTCATGAAGTATCTCCCAGGGAAAAATCTGGACCGGTAGCGCGTTTTGGACGGCTGAGGAGCGGCCAGAGGGCAATCTTGTAATCCGCAATATGCCATACTATGACGCAAATCCAGCTCGCTGAAAACCGGTTAACGGGATTCTTTGAGAGCCGGTTCACAGTCGATCGGCGTGACAGGGCAGGCCGCTGGTACCGCTACGGCCGGGCTGCAAAATAAAACAATCTCACGGAAGCCACCCTTTTTTCGACCGCGTCAGAAAGCATCCATCCCATGAAACTCTCGCATATCGCCGGGTTGTGCGTCGTCCTGGTGGGGCTCTTGCTAGCCGCGCTGTATTTCCTTGAGCCGACCGGAGACGGCACGGCTCCTGTCGATACCTCGTGGAATCAACCAAATGCGACCTACCCGGACGAATTCCCTACTCTGCACGATTTCTTTGTGCTGTTGCACGAGGATCCAACCGCCGTGCGGCAGGGATTGAACAATCTGGTCGAAAAGTGGCAACCCGGCAACGCCATTATGTTGCTGGAGCTTTCGCAATGGTTGCCGCCGGAAACCGTGGGGCCGTTAGTCAGGGAGCTGCTCGTGGCAAAATTGCCGGTTGACGAATTCGACATGGACGAAATTTATCAGGTGATCTGGTCGCAGGATGTCAAGCCTCACCCCAATTACGCCGATTTCAAGAAGCGTATGTTCTCAAATCTCGACTCGAGGTTTGGCGAGTACTTTGATGACTCGTTTCCCGCCACGATTCGACTTGACGAAGTCCGCTGGGGCGGTGTCAGTCGCGACGGCATTCCGCCGCTGGTCAACCCGGAAATGCTGACAGCCGATGAAGCCGACTATCTGGATGATTCCAACGTTGTGTTTGGGCTGGAGAACAACGGCGACGCGCGGGCTTACCCGAAACGCATCCTTGCCTGGCACGAAATGTTTCGCGATACGGTGGGCGGCCAGCCGGTGGCCGGCGTCTTCTGCACGTTGTGCGGCAGCATGATTGTTTACGACACCTCCCGACCTGGTGGCAACTTTGAATTGGGCACCAGCGGCTTTCTGTATCGTTCCAACAAACTGATGTACGACCGTGACACCAAATCCTTATGGTCGACACTGAAGGGCCAGCCCGTCATCGGACCACTTGTGGGCAGGGGCATTGTGTTGCCGCGGCATCAGGTCGTGACCACGACCTGGGGACAGTGGAAACAGCTGCATCCGGATACCACGGTGCTCTCTCTGGAGACCGGACACCAGCGTGACTATTCCGAGGGCAAGGCCTATGAATCCTATTTCGCCACCGATGACTTGATGTTTGAGGTCCCGCTAACCGACGACCGTCTGAAAAACAAGGCGGAGATTCTTGCCTTGCGCAACAACGACGCCAGCGAAACACTGGCAATCTCCGCCGATTTTCTGCTGGCCAATCGCGTCTGGCACGATCAGCTTGAGGGCAAAAAATTCGTTGTACTGACCGATGAAACCGGCGCGAACCGCGTCTACGATTGCGGTGATGTGCAGTTCGCATCGTGGAACCAAACCGACACCGCGATCGACGCCGCAGGAAACAAGTGGCAAGTCAGCGAAGCAGCACTGACCGCACCCGATGGACGTACGCTGCCACGCAAACCCGCTCACCGCGCGTTCTGGTTCGGCTGGTACGGTGCCTTTCCCGATACCCGGCTTGTCAAATAGCGTCGCCGGTCGTCGTTTTGCCGGCCAATATCGGGATTTGGTTGCCAATGCCAATCGCTCCCATGCGAATAGTTTCAGGCAGCCAGCGGGAGACCAATTTGCGAGCCGAGCAACGTACACATGCCCAACGCAAAACCCAGGAAGGCCTGATCCTTCTTGTCATTGCAGCGGTTTCCGGTATCGGCGCGGCATTGACCGGCGCCATTCTGGCTTTGATCGCAAGCGGTTTTCTGGAGCCCTGGATTGGTTTTCGAATTACCTGGTGGCAAGGCTTGCTGGTGGGCGGACTGATCGGAGCCGGCGGCGGGTTGTTTCAGGCCATCTCGATCAATCGGCGGTCCCGTGCACTGGACCAGTCAGCAATGTCGCTTGGGCTGGAGCGGCTGTCAGAAGTGGACACGATGCAGCTGGGCGACACCGCCAAAACCGTAACGGGTCGCGAGACTCGGTTTTGGGATTGTTACTTTCGCAACAGCGAAACCGCCAGGATTGTGCTCGGTGATATGGGAATCGAGCACCCTGACATCGACGAGCACAACTCCGCGGATGAGCTGCAACAGACCTGCCTGTTTGTGGAGTTCGACGAGTTCCTGTTTCCCGATTTTGACTTGCAACCCGAAGGCATCGCCCTCCGCGTGCTGGACAAGCTGACGGGCAAAGCCGACCTCGATTTTGACGATTCGCCAAAGTTTTCCAAAAAGTATATTCTTACCGGACGGCCTCGCGATGCCGTCATAGAACTGTTCAGCCGGCCGGTGCGTGATCTGCTGGAGAGCCACACCGGTTTTCGCGTCATGGCGAAACAGAACCGCCTGCTCGTGTTTCGCCCCGGAGTCACTTGCCGTCCCGATGAAACCGGTGCGTTCTTGCGTGACGCCCTGTCGATCGTGGTTGCCCTTCAGTCCAGTGGCGCAGAGATCTCTGTCGACACCAACCCGCGTCCCCTGACAAAAACGACGGCCCGGGCGGAAGCAGATCAAATGGGCGGATTGGTCGGTGCCTGTTTGCACCGGCGTCTGCGCAAGGAAGCAATCGAAGCCGACGAGATTACGGTCTTTCTTGACCAGCCTGTGCCTCGACGCATTCCCCGGGCATTGCACAACCAGCTAAAAGGCGATCCGTTCCTGGTCTTTTTTGGCTCGTTTTTCGGAGCAGGCGGTTTGATTGGTTTAGTCACAGCGCTGGCTGCCCCGATAGATCCCGGCGATCGGCTATTGATGGGTCTGTTGGCCGGCGTGTTTTTGCTGGTGGGCGGAACAATTTTGTTTTTGGTCAAATTCTTTGAACGCCGTCGCATGCAACTGTTGAAACGCGGCCGCGTTGCTACCGCCATCCTGACCGGTCTCTCGCAAACGCCTTTCGTCAACGGCAACGAGCGCGTTTTTGAAGTCAAGTTCCGGCTGCTCGATGACCCGGACAGCCAGGTGCGACGCACGCGAATTCAGGGATACCCGGTCAATATCGCGCGGAAGCGAGTCAAATCGGGCCAGCCCACAGTGGTGCTGCAGGATCAGGACGAACCGAGTCGTTTCCTGTTAATCGATTGCCACGCGTTTGGCCAGGTCGCATTCAAAACCCCCATCTGGTGATTTGGCAGTGGACGAGGTCACCGGTCCTTCCCTGTTAAACGTGCGAGATGGGACTCGTAGCCTTGTCCACTACGCAGAAAAGCAGTTTCAAAAGCCCTCTAATCCTTACATAGCGCGACAATTTCGTCGACGATCCGATCGGGATCGTCCAGCCAGTCCCGGGCCAGCACAGAGTAGTTGTCCCAGCCGAAGATTTTCAGCAGTCGTGGACGGAACAACTCGCGGTCCATCAATTCCACGCCGTTGCGGTAGTAATCACCGTGGTCGACGAGAATCCCCAGCCGATACTGCGTGTCGCCTTCCTTGTGTACGCCGATGTCGCATCGAAACTCCGAATGCCCAATGTCAAAATCGACGAGCAATTCATGCCCGGCGAGGCGATCGGCAATCTGCTGCAGTACAGGCGCTGCCTTCTTTTGCTCGTCGGCTGCCACGTCCAGCCACGGTGCCAGACTGCGCAAGACCGTCGTTGCAGTTTGCACATCGCCCATCGATATCGCTTCGGCATAACGCAGGTAATTCCGCAAACAATTGGAACCCACGTTGTATTCGTTGGTGATCCGCGAGTACCGGATCGAACTGACGACGGCCATGTGGTGTTTGGCTCGCGAAAAGGCCACGTTCAATCGCTTCTCGCCACCGCTTTTGTTGATGGGTCCGAAGTTCATGATCATGCGGTCGTGGTCGTCGGGGCCATAGCAGATGCTGAGCAGGATGATGTCACGCTCGTCACCCTGAATGTTCTCCAGGTTTTTCACCAGCAATCCCGTAAACTGGCCGTCGTCTTCGCGCGTCAATTCCGCTTCCAGCAACGTGCTGAATTCATCATCCTGTTTGGCCAGACGGCTGATGGCTTCCTCGATCTCGGTCTGCTGGGCTTCGGAAAACGCGATCACGCCGATCGTCATTCCGGATTTTTGTTTCAGCAATTCGCTAATCAGCTGCGCGATGTATTCGGCTTCGGCAGAATTTTGCCGTCGCAGGTACACGCCGTGTTGCATGAAGTGAAAACTGATCGGCCGCTGAAACATGGAATCCACATGGGCCGTCGCCGCTTCGGCCGAATCGGCCACCAGCGGTTCCTGGCGGGCACCAGGCAGTTTTTCTTCGGGAATCGTCATCAGCCGACCGTCGTAGAACGCCCAGTTGCTAAAGCTGATCAGGGCTTCGTCACGGCTGCGATAATGCCAGCCCAGCATGGTCGACGGTAAATTTCGGGCGGCGTGATTCAGCAAACTGTTGCTTTCCAGATCATAGGTGACCATTTCGCCTTCGTGCTCAAATACAATTCCCTCATCGCTCTCGTCCGACCGCGTCGAAAAGAAATCCGTCGGCGGCAATTGTTGTTCGTCACCGACCACGATTGTCTGGCTGGCGCGGAACAGCGAAGGAATGGCGGCTTCCAGCGTGATTTGGCTGGCCTCGTCAAAAATCACCACGTCAAAATCCTGCTCACCCAGCGGCAATGTATCGGACACGCTCAGGGGACTCATCAGCCACACCGGTTTAAGGTCCCGCACCACAACGCCGGAATCGCCGCTAACCAAATCGCGAATCGACTTGTAACGCATCTGTTTGCCGAATTCATGTTCGAGTACCCGGCGACCGGAATCGTATACATCCTTGAATTCCGTCCCGTTCGGGTCCAGCTTCGAGACCGGCAAGCTGGTTTGGCGAACGTGATCCAGAAAGCGGTCCCGCGTTTGTTCCCGAACGTGCTCGGCGTTAACAGCCATCCAGCCGTTGTGTGCCTGTTCCAGGCGGGCCACGGATCGCGTCCGGGCTGGCTGGTCAAAGCGAGCCAGTTCCCGCTGGTCTCGCCCGATCAGTTCCAGCGAATGGGCGGCCGACGCCATTTCGATTTGTTCGGGCGGCAGGTCCATGTGTTGCAGCGCCACCCGGACTTCCTCCGGTAAGTGCTGCAATTGCTCGAGGCAACTCAGGTAATCCGGCAACAAGCCCAGTGAATCGGTTGCCCCGGCCAGTTCACACTGCAACTCCGGCAACGCCATCGGCTCCCACAACTCCAGGAACTCGTCCAGCGTGGTTCGCAATTGACGAAATCGCGAATCCTGCCCAGCCAGCTGCCGGATCAGAGTCGGCCCCCGTTGGTCGGTCACCAGAACCCTGTGAATTTCCTGAAGCCATTCGGGGTAATCCTGCGACTCCCGTCTGATGCGCTCGATCAACTCCAGTTGCTCGTGGATATCCCCGGACCAACCAAATTCCCGACCGATATGTTGCTGTCGCTTGCGCACTGCGGCGGCGGCGTCATACTCGATTCGCAAGGCAGTCAGTACCGATACCCAGCTGGGTTTGACCGCATGAACGCTGAAATCGTAGCTGCGATTCATGACCTTGCGCAATCGCCACCAGCTGGGAAAAAAGGCCGGTGCCCATTTTTTGGAAAGTGCGTTCGCCGCGTCGATGGCCGGTTGGACATCCCGTTCGGCCAGTTTTTCCTTCCACGCCGAATTCTCCTGCTGTGCGACGGTCAACTGTTCTTCCAGTCGCTGCAGCGTGCCCAGTTCCTCATCCAGTTTCGCCGACTCGGCGCTATCACGATCGAGTAATGCCAGTGCGTTGGCTTCCGCCAGCGGCAGCATGGCCAGCGCGTGGGTAATCAGGGTTCGCACCTGTGCGGCCGTCCACCGCGTGGAATCCAGCGGCACGCACTCCTGCAAGGCCTTGATCAGCTCGGCCAGTATTTCCTGGGCCCCCGCGGTTCCTTCGGTAACCAGTTGCAATGGGTGCGGCTCGGCTGACAGCCGGGCACTGAGATTGCGCAGGGGATGTCGGGCCAGAATCCCCTCAGGCTGTTGCTGCTGGAGAATATCGACAAGCACTTCGATCGACGCACGCCCATCGTGCCAAGACTTGTACGAGGGAAGTCGCTCTTTTTGCAGTTCGTCCAGTTGCGGAATCAGATGCCGTTTTGCAATCACCAGCTGCAACAGGTCGCACGTGGGAATCCCGGCACGCCAGGTGGTTTCCAGCATGGCGTCGGACCATTGCTGCAGCGGCTCCAGCGCCGAGTTCATTTCAGTGACACGGGTAGTCCGCTGTTCAGCGACACGCTTTTGCCGCGAATCCTCATTCAGAAACGTCTCGTACGTGTTCTTCAGATCCATCACGAACATCTTTTTGTCAGCCTGCGAGTCATGGATCAGACAACACAGTTCACCCAGACCGCATTGACGCAGTCGCGCGAACACCACGTCGATAGCCGCTCGTTTTTCGCACACAAATAACACCCGCTGGCCACGTGCGGCATAGTCGGCAATCAAATTGGTGATGGTTTGTGATTTACCCGTGCCTGGCGGGCCCTGAATGATATAGCTGTCTCCCACGCGAGCCTGGGCGATCGATGTTGCCTGCGTGGGATCGCATGGCACCACGTCGTAGCGATCCGAAAGGGGCGGGGCAGCCGGCGTTTGATCACGAACCGGCCTGGGAACCAGCGAGAAAGCCGCTTCGAATGCCGGATTGGGTGGCGATTCGGCCACCAGCGTCTCGTAATCGCGGACCAGCGACATCTTCCGATAACGAAAATTCGATAACGTGACGTTGCACAAGTCGAACTGCCAGTTGTACGGATTGTCGTCGTCGTCCGATTTCATTTCATAGAACTTCTGCTCCACCACCGGCTCACTCCCCCCTTTTTCAAAGGGGGGCCGGGGGGGTTCTTCACTCCCACCAGCAAGGCCACGCGATTCCATTTCCGAATCACGCGATCCGTTTCCTCCATCCTGTCCATCGAGCCGCTTGTCCTCAGTTGGCTGCTCACCTTCTTCCGGTACAGCGTAATACCTCGGCGGCGGCATTGCCTCGCGCATCGTTCCAGGGTTGATTTCCGGAGTCGTCAACCGTTGTGAAAAGATCTTGATACCCGCCGGGTGATAATTGGCGGGATCGTAGCTGTAATCGATGCCGAGGAACTTGCGCACGCCGCGGCCCGAAATGCGGGCGCGCCGCCGGTAGCGATCGACACTGCGGCGAGCCAGCGAATGCAGCACGCGGATTTGCGGCCGGTCGATCTTTTTCAATCGCACCGCCGGTTCGCTTTGCCGGATCGCCTGAACCATAAATTCGTACAAGGAATCGACGTCCGCGGTTTCCAGATCAATCGTCTCGGGCAATCGGATGTCGTATAGCTGCTTGAACAGGTACCGCACCACCGGATTGACTTCGGCGTCGGACGACAGGGGCTCCAGCACATAGCTGTCGCGAACGCCCCGTTGTTTCCGCAGCATGACCGGCACCAGAATCAGTGGGCTGTTAAAGCGTTCCGCCGGTTTTTCCTTGAGATTGGACCACTGCAACATGCACAAGGCCAGACGCAACTGGACAAAGCCGTATTCGGCCATGTCACGCCGGGTCTCCCGCAAAATGCGATTCAGCACATGCGGCAGGTAAATGGCCTCGGCAAAATTGAGTCGCTCGTTCAGCGATATGCGGTTGCCTTCTGCAATCTGACGTTGCAGCCGATCGTCGCAGGTGAATATCTGGTCGGGGCGAATGTTTTTGTAATCGAAGGACAGCGGCACCGAGGCCTGCGTCAGATTCACGCTTTGCATCGATGGACGAAAATGCAATAGCCGGTTGCGTCGCGAGACTTCGAACAGGCGTTGCTGCAGCCGATCCAGCAGCACTTGCTGTTTTCCCTGTAAATCGCGTGAGGCGAATCCCTCGATTTCGGCCGGCTCAATGCTGGCGGGCACGTATTGCCGCCGATAATGTTCCAGCATCCGAATCACGGGCGGCAATTCCTGCACGCGTTTTTCCCGGTGCAGTTCCGTCATCTGCTCGATGGCCCGCGCAATCACCGGGTGTACATCGGGATTGATGGCAAACAAATTGCGACGATGCTCAACAAAATGCCGCAGGTCTTCGGCCCGACGGAAATCCAGCCCCAGTGCTACACAAGCCAGCAGTTGACCGAGGCTGAATATGTCGGTCACCGGATCGTGATGATCCAGCAAATGTTCCCAGGAGCGAAAACGAGGCACAAAAGCCGGCCGCTCGACCAGGTCGGTGTCTTCGACCACATCCAGCGAACGCGTTACGGTTGCCGCGCCGGACTCAACGATTTCCTCGTGCCGTGACACCACGTCTACCGGACCGGTGTCAACGTGTTCGACACGCAGGACCCGCGGCAACTGATTCTGAATCTCGCCGCGATCGTCGTTATGGAAATAGATACGGGTGCCTTCGACACGCAAGGCATCAATTCCTTGCAGTGGAGCAACCATTTCGGCCGCATGCGTATCGGCCACCTGCTTCATCAGCGGCAGCAGGCTGGCCAGCGTGTCTTCGGTTGTGAAGCCGCCAGCACCCAGTCGTTCGCGGAGGAAAGCACCCAGACTACTCATCGGCGTTATCCTCCTGCGGAGTCGCCGAGTCTTCGTCGCGGGACGGTGTCCTGATGTGCGCTGACCGACTGGCGCGTGCGATCAACTCGTTCGCCTCGCCTTCAATCTGCTCAAGCTGCTTTTTACGCATCCGCAATTCCTTGCGCGTTAGCTCCTGGTAATCGCCGTTAAGCCCCAGTTCGTCGGCGATCGCCATTGTGTGCGCCAGTGCCGGCTCCAGCCGCTGCCGATCAGCCGTCACAAAATCCAGCAGCACAAACATGGCATAGTCACACACATCCTGACTGGATGAAGCAAGTTTTTGCTTGACGCTGGCCGGCTTGGGCGATTGCGTCTCGTAGTCTTCAAAGAACAACCGGGCGTGCGCCAGTGCCGCCGGGCTGCGCATCCATTCGGGCTGCAAAGTGACATCGATCAACTGGCGTGTCAATTTCCGGATGGTAGACTGGTCTCGCAAGTCCTGTTCGGACAGAGACAGCAAACCACACACCATCCGCTCGATCGCGGTTTCATAATCTTCCGCTTGATGACGCCACAAATCCACAGCCCGTGCGCGTGTGTACACCTCCGGGTGGGTCGGCGTCGCGGAACCGTCCCGCCGGTCCCGGGCACCTTCGATAGCATCACGCGCTTGCTCGAGACAGGCGTCCAAGTCGACTTGTGTTGACGCGCCCGCATCCAGCTTGACCAGTGACAAGATGGCTGTTTCAGGGCTGCTGCAAGCGACCACCGAACAACGATCACAAAACACCTCGGCGAACTCGCGAAATCGCTGCAATGTCGTGACGTGTACCGCATTGGCTTCCTCAGCCTGACCCAGCGTGTACAGCATTTGCGTGGCAATCAAAAAATCACGTTCTTCCCACAACAATAAATGCCCAAGTTCGTGTCCCAGCAGTGCCGTCAGCTCGTCAAGGTCAAGCAGTCCGGCAGGATCGCCTTCCAGCACGATCCGCGCATGGTCCGGGTCCATGGAAATCGAGGCGTTCAGCGTTCCGGTTTGTCGCGACTGATAAAGGGAAATGGGCACATCGAGATTGAGCGAG
This sequence comes from uncultured Pirellulaceae bacterium, assembly GCA_947258905.1. Lineage (GTDB taxonomy): Bacteria > Planctomycetota > Planctomycetia > Pirellulales > Pirellulaceae > CAJQPP01. The sequence continues at coordinate 10,410 of CAMYKF010000525.1, forward strand.
CCGGCAGCGTGGCGGGCAGCCTGATACAAATCGGTCTGCGTGCTCTCCTCGATGACGTCCGTGGACTTCAATAAATCGAGCTCCACCGACTCGCGCTGAATCGCTGCAAACCGATCGGACTCAAACCAGCGCCACATCTCGCGGTATTCAGCTTTCAGCAGATCGCACAGGTCGACCAGGTATTGCGGCGGCGCGAGCGGAAATACGGGGGCAGGTTGGTTCATAACGAACGAATTTTACACGTTGATTCAGGAACGCACAGTCGCGGGAACCGGCACCATCGGTTCAAACAAACTGCGGGTCATGCCAGTCGAAGGGATTCTGACCAAGTGCCGGTGGGGCCCGTTGTCCCGACTTTTCCGCCGGTCTCGGAAAGATGGGCCTGCATGGGTTCTGCATGGCCGTTTACTGTTCGGACCCGGGGCATTTGTGACCTAGTCTTTTCTACAGGGTGCGCCTTCCAGGGTGCGCTGCCGGCCCCAGTCCCGAAGTTCCCCCGAATGTCGCACAATCCTCGCAAAAAACCGGGCTCACGGTTGAAAATCCGCAACCCCTGGGCCAGCCTGCGCAAACGCCGCGAAATGGCCCGTGCGCGCGAGGCCGCCTTGCCGCCTGGGCAAAATCTGCTGGAACTGGAATCGCGAGTTCTTTACAGCGCTGCACCGATCGGCGATCTGACGCAGGAGCCCGAAGTGGCTCAAATCGAACTCGGCGAATCAGCCGAAGCCTTGTGGACCATGCCGGACGCGACGGCGACATGGACCGACTACTACAGCTACGACGATTCGCTTGCGGCGCAAGACTCCGGGCTCGTCACCGACGCCAGCCCGCCGTTGCCCTCCGAAATTGTCTTCATCGACTCCGGAATCGACGGCTTTGATCAGCTATACCAGTCGCTGCTGGCCGAGGCCGGCGACAGCGGCCGCTTCGACGTCTACGTGATTGACGGTGGAGCCGACGGGATTCAGCAAATCACGGGAATCCTCCTGGAGCGCAGCGACCTGTCGGGAGTTCATATTCTGTCACACGGCAGCGATGGCAATGTTCGACTGGGTAACGCTTCGCTGAATGCTACATCATTGACAGGTTACGCCGGTGAAATCGCTGGTTGGGGCAATGCGTTGCAATCCGGCGCCGACCTGTTGTTTTACGGCTGCAATCTGGCAGCCACTGGCAGTGGACAGGAACTGCTGGAGTCCATTGCCGCACTGACTGACGCGGATGTGGCGGGGAGCGATGACCTGACCGGGCACCAGGACCTGGGTGGAGACTGGGAACTTGAGTTCAATGCCGGAAATCTGGAAACGCAAGTGATCGTGGGCGCGGACCTGCAGGCCAGTTGGTACAGCGTGCTGGACACCTATACCGTTACCAACACCAACGATTCAGGCACTGGCTCATTACGCGAGGCAATTACTCAATCCAACGCCAGCGTGGGTGTTCACGACACGATCGACTTCAGTATCACGGGTGCAGGCGTACACACGATCGCGCTTGATTCCGAACTTGCAATGATCACCGATGACGTCACGCTGGACGCAACGACCCAAGCCGGAGGTTCCTTTACGACGCCTTTGATTGAGCTGGTAAAAAGCGGCTCGTACTCCGGCGGTGAC
>CAMYKF010000526.1 GCA_947258905.1 uncultured Pirellulaceae bacterium
ATGGCCGAAGTTGGCGTGTTTGAGGGCAGCACGGCTCGCCTGGTATGTGAAGCCAAAGGCGAAAAACGACTGCGGCTGTTCGATACGTTTGAGGGACTTCCTGCCGGTGGCGAGGAAGATCTGGGTGTACACCGCAAGCATCAATACTCTTGCAGCCGCGAATCAGTTGAAGCGTACCTGCAGGGTCACGGATATCGGCACGTGACTTATCACGAAGGAGTTTTCCCGGAGTCAACTCACGACGTGGAGGAAGCGGAATATTGCTTTGTGCATCTGGATGTCGATCTCTACGCGAGCACGCTCGATTGCCTCAACTATTTCTACGATCGGCTCGTTCCCGGAGGCATTTTGCTCTCCCACGACTACTCCTTGCTGGCCGGTGTCAGACAAGCCTTCACGGAATTCCTTGAGGACAAACGGGAAGGACTCATTGAATTGCCCACGACGCAATGCATGTTCGTCAAGCTTCCGAACATTGGCTTCGAAGCGGTGCAGCCGCCGGGCAATCAGGCATCTGTCGCGGCTCCACACATCCGGCCGACGCAAACGCAACCATAGCCGGAAACGGCTGTCAAACTGTACGGGTCGTAACACTTAATCGGCCCGCTAGCTCACCGTCGCAACGGGTCTCAACGTATTCGTTGATTCGATTGCGGAGACTTTGCCGATCTTTCCAGCGATCAACATTATTCCGTCTGCGGAATATCCTGGAGAGAATCGTTGCAGAACCAGCCAATGACAACTCGGATCCTGGCATGCTGTGCGCTGGGACTAGTGGTTCTGATCAGTGGCTGCCTCGGTCCGTGGGGAATGCGTAAAACGCGGCCGCATTACAACGAGGCGGCCAAACTTACCAGCGAACAGGAACTGTTGCTCAATCTGGTCCGCATGCGCTACGCCGACATGCCCTATTTTCTGAAATTGAATTCCGTCAATTCACAATGGTCACTGAATCCGGAAATCGGTCTCACCGCCGAAGCGGACGGTGGCAAGCCCCGTTATTTTGGAACCGGCAACATCTCGCTGGAAGATCGCCCCACGATTTCCTACGCACCACGGGACGGCTCGCTCTTTGCCCGGTCGCTCGTGACTCCACTTAACATCGAGAACCTGGCTTTACTGGCACGACTGGGATGGGATAACGAGGTGGTGTTTCGGCTGGTGATCAAGCAGATCAATGGCGTGGAAAACGCAATTCGGGCCGGTGGGCCCGTGCCGGAATTCGCGCCCGAGTACGCTGAATTCCACGAGCTTGCGTGGCTGGCCAACAAGATGCGCGATCTGAACTATTCCGATATCGTTGTTGAAGAGGAGCCGCTGGTGGTTGCCACCGGGATCGGCCTGGACAAGCCCTCGGGGGACCAATTGGTGCGGGCGGCCGAATCCTCATTCAGTATCGACGCCAGTGGCGACCAGGAAGAGGTAACCAAACGCGTACGCCAGTTGACGGCCGTGTTGAAGCCGCGAATACCCCGGAAGTCATGCGGTTTCGTGAACTCATGCGGTTACGAACCGACCTGTACGATTACCCGATGGTTGCCGATGAAGCGCATTTCGACATTTTGAATTCAAAGGAAGGGGTTGGTGAAATGCGCATCGCGACCCGTGCACCCATTGAAGTCATGTTCTACCTTTCCAAGGGAGTCCAGGTGCCGCAGGAGCACTTGCAATGCGGGCTCGCCGCGACGACCAACAACCTTGACGGTTCTCCTTTCTCCTGGCACGACGTCGTCGGCGATTTGTTCCAGATTCGCTGTTGCGACAAGAAGCCCAATGCGCGACTCGCCGTGAAATACCGGGACTATTGGTATTACATCGACGACTGCGATCAGGATTCCAAACGCACGTTAATGATGTTGATCGTGATCATGGCCTTCTCACAGATCGAAGGCCAAACCGAGAAACCGGTGCTCACGTTGCCGCTTTAGGACACCATTTAAGCCTCCAGCCAAATCGTCCGGATGCCGTTACGCGAAAACGCGTGGAGCCGATCGCTGTCGTTGCGGCATCCTTCGTTGCGGCATCCTTTTAGGGCGTTACAGCGAAAATCGATGTTTTTGGCCGATACACAATTGTTGGCTCGGCCCCACGCCCCGAACTTGATCATTCACGATCTGACCGAGTGGGAGTAAGCGTGGCGGTGGAAATTTGGCTGTAGCAATTCCGGACGAAGATGCGCAACATATAGGTAACGACTACTTGCCTCGCTGAGACGTTTCGTGGGCAACTTTTCCCCTTTTCACGGACCGAATGTAGAAAAAGGTGGGATCAGGTTTGCGATGTGTTGTCAAGGTAACGGACCCGATGCTGCAGCAGTTTCAAGGCGTCCGTTTCGTGCACAACGGGACCGTCAGGTCAAGCGGCCACGGCGGTACTCCCCGCTACGTCCCGGAGGTGTTATTCCGTGAAAGCTATCGTCCTCGCCGCAGGCAAGGGCACACGGCTCGGTCCATTGGCCAAGGCGGGACCCAAATGCCTGTTGCCGATCAACGGCGACTGTATCCTCGATTACATCTGCGCATCGCTGCACGCGTCGGGATGTGTCGACGAGATCATTGTCGTGGGGGG
>CAMYKF010000527.1 GCA_947258905.1 uncultured Pirellulaceae bacterium
GGCCATCATCCCCTCGTCGCTGCGGCACCGCGCGGAATAGACCACCACGCGAAAGTGCTCGCGCAACCGTCGAATCGCCTGGTCCACACGATGGATGGGCGGATCGGGGATGACCGTCTCGCCTTTCCAGCCGCTTTGATAGGAATGAATCACTCCGTCAAAATCCAGGCAGACGGTCTTGCGTCGCCGCTCCAGTTCCGCACGCTCGCATAACTCCAGACTCGCCGGACGCGTACGCAGGATTCGATCGATTGCGTCGTGCCCTTCCAGCCAGCGATTGTCCTCGTCCCACAATTCGTCATTCCAGACTCGGGAAAAGTGATCGTGAGTGTGGTGTCGTCCGGGCATACGCAGCCAGCTGCCATAGCTTCCATAGCGATAATTGCCCGGGAACAGATCGGGCGGTGCATCCAGCCCACGCACGTCGAAGTTGGACACCAGTTGCTCTGCGAACTTGCGTACCGTTTTGCTATCCATCGGATGCTCGAAGATGACCCAGATGTGATAGCCGCCGCGGCCATTGGAATCGATGAACAACGGATCGAAGCCCATCTCGACCAGCTGTTCCCACCAGCCGCGGGCTGCCACAAAGTTGCCTTCGCGAGTCACCGACAGGTCGTCGTCGTCGTGCAGGTCAATATCGATGGCAAACCAGCGTGAAGAACCATCCGACCCGCTGCTGTGCAGACCCAGCACGCCGCCACCGTCTTTGGCCTTAAAGTGTTTTTCCAGCGACGAGCAGCCCAGAAACACTTTGCCCCGTTCGTTGCGAAACGGAGCGGTGATAGCGTTGTTCTTTTCGCCAGCCGTATTGGTACGATGCCGCTTTTTCAAGTACCGGCCCCATACATCGGTGCGATTGACAAGCCGGCGCATGGTCCAGTCGGCCAGTTCCGGCGCACGTTCCCGCCATTCGCCGGCAATTCGTTCGTGAAAAGACGGATCGGACATGACCCTATTGTAGCCCGCAAGTGTCAGCAGGGCAGGTCGCCCAGGGTCTGACCGCAAATATGAGCCGAACGCGTTAACGCCGGTTGATGAAGCGAAAGAGCAGGACCAAGGACCCGCGGCTAGCGCCGTCGGCTCAGCCTGACAACCACGTCTGAGCCTGGGACAAGGTTCATCTACGAATAACGGGCAGACTCTTAGCCGGATGGCATGATCGCGGATGTGTTGGTTTCCTGGGCTGCCTTGAGAGTCAATCCGTCGGAGGCTCGCAAATCGACCTCGTATACCATCCCGGGCTCGACCTGCAGGTAATTCACCTGCCCGTGGTTGCCGCGAATTCCCAGTTCCTGTTGTCGAAGCGGATCATTGGCCAGCGCCCAGAAGTCATCCCAGATCTGCTGCTCGAAATCATTCTTGGGATCCAGAGTTCCATAGGCGGTATTGACCTTGCCGTCATTGGTATCCAGACGGTGTCCACCACTGCGTTCGTCCAGATCACCCCAAATCGACTTGAAAACACACAGCGAAGCTGACCGCAGCTCGTCGGCCTGTTCGATATACTTGTCCTCGAACTTGACCACCCAGCTGTCGACGAACATCAGGGTACCTCGCAAGCGGAATTCCCGGGCTTCCGAGATGGGCAATCCTTCCTTGTCGACTTCCAGGAACTCCACAACGAACCACGGTTCGGCGGTTTCTTCATCCACACCCTTGTCAACAACCTTGATCAGCGCCCGGCGATGGTCGACCTTGACCAGTTTGAGCGCGGTTTTGGTTTTGGTCAGTTCGCGACCTTGCTCGTCGTATCTGACTTGCAGCTGGGCCAGTTCCTGCTTGATTCGCTCGGCCTGGAGGCCCGGCTGGATGAAATTGGTGTAACCGAGGAAGCCGAGATAACCAAATCCACCCAGAAATCCGATTAACACCAGCGTGCGCAGGAAGCTATTGACCGTTTTGACATTTTCCATGGTTTTGGACATCGGTGGCAGGACTCGTTTTCAGGGACTTCCGAGGAGCTGGCGGACCTACGATATTCGTCCGCAGTGGCTCATTATTGGACGGATCGACGGGGTTCATTGTAAACGGTGAGAAATTTTGTCAAAGCACAAGTTTTGCGGTGTTTTCGGCAGGTGACGCCGCCGGGCAGTACGGCGCACCATAGCGCTATCCGCTACCAGGCAGCGGTCAGTCATCGGCGCTACGGTCCTCGAACTCGAACGGTGCCTGAAAGTACAGAACCACCCTCGATATAACCGAAATCTCCGGCTTCATCGGCAGTTCGGGTGATAGCGAATCGCCATCCAGCACCAGCCCGCGGTAAAACGTCGTGCGGGGTCGGGGCGCACTGATACGCGGGACATCCTCGCGATACCGGTAAGGCAATGTCACGGTCTGGTCAACGACGTTGGTGAATGTTTGATACTTGCTGGATGGAAAAATCGTGCGGTGAGTTTCCCGCACATTCACCAGACGAGGCCGTTCGGGATACAAGCCTGTATCAAGCATCACATCGGCTTTTTGTCGAGCCGCTGTCAGCGCGTTCTGTAACGCTTCCATTCGTGCCGCGTTTAACTCCGGATGCCAGTAGTCAAAGGCGATGATGTCGGTGACATCTGACT
>CAMYKF010000528.1 GCA_947258905.1 uncultured Pirellulaceae bacterium
GTGTAGACACCAATGCCCGGGGGGAGGGTCAGGGGCTGAGGTATTCCAGCAAATGAAAACTTGCCACTAAATTCCGCGAAGAGCCCCCAACGGGAGGGTGATGGAAGTGACGGCACTTGTGTAGACACCAATGCCCCAGGGAGCCTTGGGACAGCGCACAAAAAATCCCCCCTTTGTCAAAAGGGGGGTGGGGGTTCATGGGTACACGCGCCGTGCCTAGAAGTCGGACCGCTGCTGGCGACGCTGGCGTTGCGGAAACTCAAACGGTTCGCCTTTCATCTTTTCCGCGTTGTCTTTTTGCTCATCGGACAACACCGACATGATGGTATCTTCGGCTTCCTTTTCGGCATCCCGCATGATCTCCCGCATCGTGCTGAAATCACCGGAATTTCGGGCCTCGGTAATGATCTCTTCGTAGGCCGTAAACGCATCGTCAATCGACTGGATCTGTTGGTCGGAGAGATCCAGATCCTTTTGCACTTCCAGGTCCGCGAACATGGCATTGCCCATGCGTTGATAATGCAGTTCGGTCAGTCGTTGCTTTTGCTCATCGTTCAGCAGGCCGACAAATTCCTGTTCATCCTCGTGCAGTTCTTCCATAAAGTCCTTGATCTCTGACATTCCGCCGCCGCCCATCATGATATCGCGCATTTCCCCGCGCATATCCTCGACCAGTGCCTCCGCCTTGGCGGCCACGGTGTCCATTTGCTCGTCGGTCAGTTCGAGTTCCTTCTGCACTTCCTCGATAGCCAGCAGCGAGGAATCAAGACGCACACCGCCCATCATTCGCATCATCATGCCCCCGCCACGCTGGGCCATCAAATCGCTGGTCGAGCAGCAGATGGCGGCGACGGCACAGGCGATCGCGCCGAATCGAATCATGTTCATTTTTGGTCTCCCGTCAGATCAATGAATTTCCGGTTTCGTGGACCGGGCGGCCCACCTGGTCCACAGGCAAATCGTAAGCTATACAACCGGCTTGCCAACGGAAGGAACCGAAAAAAAACGGGAAAGCCCCGACGATTGGGCTTTTCGCACCCGCAACCCGGGCAGACATGGAGATCGAAGTCCCGATGAGGCGGCAGGTCCCAGCGCACCCTATCCCTGCTCGATCGGGTCGCTGCCGTCGGTACTGTTATCGGCCGCCGATTTTTCTTCTTCTTCCCGCGCCCGCCGCTCGGCTGCCTGTTCGGCCCGGCGGAAGGCCCGTTTCAACTGCCGTTCCAGCTTGTCGCCGGCAAAGATGTAGGCATAGTTGTTGAATTCCGGTCGCCGCTCGAACAGGAATGTCATGGGCATGCGGGCCTGGGGTACAGAAATGCGAACTTCCGTATCATCCAGTTTGAAGCGGCCGGTCTCGCCTTCGGCCACGGTCCCGCGCCAGTCCACGATGTTCACATCGGCATGCGAGCCAGTGGCGTCAAAGGTCAAGCTGGGTACCTGACCGGTGGATTGTTCAACCACACGGGTCACCAGCTCCATTGCCTTTTCCCGGTGCGGTTCATCCTGCTTCATCGAGATCAGCGTGCCCAGGTCGAAACGGAATCCGTCGTGCCGCGCGGCATAGAAATAGGAAATGCGTTTCCAGTGGGCTGCGGCAAACTCATCGATTGCTTCCTGCGTGGCCAGTGTCACGATTTTCAGGTCTTCGCTGATGTCGTAAACCGCCTGTCGCAACCGCAGAGCCGCTTCACGACGCGCCAGATTAACCGTGGTGCTGGCGTTGACGATATCCTGCATCGATTCCAGCCAGTTGGCTTCCTCCTGCAACTCCGGCGAACGGGACAGCTCGATGGGGGCAAGCTCCGGGTGCATCACGATGCGTTTTTCCTGATCACTGCGCAGATTCTGCATTCGCGCAAAGGCCCATTCGTTCAGGTTGCGCGGAAAGTCAATATTGCCCGAGGGATAGAGAATGCCTTTGAGTGAGGTCATATCGTTCAGGGAGGGTGAGCCGCCAGAAATTCGACACTGTCAGCACGGTTGGATTTCCCGGCGGCGGAATCTACGCTTTAACTGTCACTAGTATCAACTGCCACAGAGCCCGGGACAAGCGCCCACGAAGGCGACGACGCAACCCGGGTCCCGGCCACCGCTGAACAACCCAACATCATCCTGTTTCTGGTTGATGATCTGGGATGGCAGGATACCAGCGTCGCTTTTCATGAAACCGAAACGGATTTTCAGCGACATTTTCGCACGCCGCATGTCAAGCGTCTGGCTCAACGTGGTGTGCGCTTCGTTAATGCCTATTCGCATTGCGTATGCTCGCCCACCCGCACATCTATCCTGACTGGTTTGAATCCCGCCGCGCACCATGTAACCAACTGGACCCTGTATCCCGATCGCGATCAGTCCGGCAAGACGGGTCGCCTGTCGGCACCGACCGATTGGCGCAAGGATGGGTGGCAGCAGGCAACCGCTACCTTGCCAGCCCAATTGCAGGCGGCCGGCTACCTGACCATTCATTGTGGCAAGGCGCATTGGGGGGCCATTGGGACCGACGGCAGCGACCCGCGGAATCTTGGATTCGACATCAATATCGCCGGACACTCTGCCGGAGCTCCTGGCAGTTACCAGGGTCGCGACAACTATGGCAACCACCCGGATGGATCGCCCAATCCACCATGGGGTGTTCCGGGGCTGGAAGCGTTTCATGGCACCGATACGCATCTGTCCGATGCCCTGGCAACCCGGGCTTGCACCGCGATCGATCGCGCCGTCGCCGATCAGCGCCCGTTCTTTTTGTATATGGCTCCCTACGCCGTCCACACGCCGCTGCAACCGCATGGTCGTTTCATCGAAAACTATCGCGGCCAGAAATATCCCGGGACGGACATCGAGATCCCCGAAAACGAAGCCCAATACGCCAGCATGGTCGAGGGCTACGACGCCGCGCTAGGCGCCTTGTTGGGCAAGTTGAATGAGCTCAACATTGCCGATCGCACCATCATTGTTTTTACGTCCGACAACGGTGGCTTGTCCGTTCATTCCCGCGGTACGACGCCACGCGGAACGGGTAGCAACACACACTGCTGGCCGCTGCGCGAAGGCAAAGGCTCGGCCTACGAAGGCGGGACTCGGGTGCCGCTGATTGTCTCATGGGCCACGCCCGATTCCGGCAGTGCCCTTCAAAAGGAAATTCCCGTTCGCGGCAATTCAATTTCCCGCGCTCACGTGATCTGCGAAGACCTGATGCCTACCATCTGCCACTGGGCGGGCATCTCTTCGCTGCCCGAACCGGTGGACGGCGTGAATTTCACGCCTGCCATGCTGGATGACGGCGACGATAGCCGACAGCCCTTGCTGCTGTTTCACTATCCGCATGTATGGGGACCGGCCGGGGACGGTTACCAGCCACACAGCGCGCTGCGCAACGGTCGCTGGAAGGTCATCTACTATTACGATCCGCGTCGCTGGGAATTGTATGATCTGCAAGCCGATATCGGCGAACAAAACAATCTGGCCGACACGCACTCCGAAATGCTGGCCGAAATGAAACAACTGCTTGTCGAACAACTGGACTCGCGCGGCGCCCAGTACCCGACGGTGATCGAAACGGGCCGGCCGGAACCACCTCAATGACGATCGCGTTTGCGGATCTTTTGCAACGTTATTTTGGCTATCCGTCCTTTCGCGGGTCGCAGCAGGCTGTCATTGAGCACGTGACCGGCGGCGGGCACGCGTTGTTGATTGCACCCACCGGGATGGGCAAATCGCTGTGTTACCAAATTCCGGCGCTGCACCTGGCGGAGACTCACGCGGATGAACAACCGCGTCATCTCACGCTGGTCATCTCTCCACTGATTGCGTTGATGAAGGACCAGGTCGATGCACTGGTGGCAAAGGGAATTGCCGCTACGTTCGTCAATTCGTCCCTGACCCGCGATGAACGCAACCAGCGGTACGCTGAAATTGCCGAGGGGCAATTCGATTTGCTGTATGTGACACCCGAGCGATTTCGCAAGCCCGACTTTGTGGAGCTGATCCAGCGGCGGTCGGTGCGCCTGCTGGCCGTCGATGAAGCGCACTGCATCAGTCACTGGGGACACGACTTCCGCCCCGATTACACGCGGCTGGCCGACATCCGGCAATTGCTGGGCAACCCGACGACGATCGCACTGACCGCCACCGCGACGCCAACAGTACAACAAGACGTTGTCAAACAACTCGGCCTGAAGCCGCACGAAGTTCGCCTGTTCCACGAAGGCATTGAACGCCCCAATCTGAAGCTGGAAGTAATCAAGACCTGGGGCGATGACGAAAAACTCGATTACATCTGTCAGGTCAATCAACAGATCCCCGGCAGCGGCATCGTCTACTTCACACTGATACGCACGCTGGAACGCTTTGGCGAGCGGCTGCGTCAGCGAGGTGTACACCACCTGATTTATCACGGCGAGTTGCCGCGAACGCGACGACGCGAAGTGCAAAACTGGTTTATGTCGGACGAGTGCCTGGTCCTCGCCACCAACGCCTTTGGTATGGGCATCGACAAGGAATCGATTCGTTTTGTGATCCATGCCGAATTGCCGGGCTCCATGGAATCCTACTATCAGGAAATCGGCCGGGCCGGCCGCGATGGCCAGCCGTCAAAATGCACGTTGCTGTACGACGAAGCCGATCTGGAAACGCAACTGGAATTCATGCGCTGGAGCAATCCTGACGCGGAATTCTATCGCCGCGTGTATGACTTGCTGGAACACGATGCCGAACAAGTTAGCGCATTCGGCATCGAGTGGCTGGCGGAAAAACTGCACGCCAAACAACGACATGACCATCGCCTGGAAACGGTGCTGGGCATGCTCGATCGCTATGGCGTCATCGAAGGGACCCTGTCACCCCTGAAGGTCCGCGTCGTCGCACCGCTGCCCGCGGACTTGCGCAGCGAGCAGCGATTGCAGGACAAGCTGCAGGCGGACCGCCAAAAACTGCTGTCGCTGGTGCAGTACGCCAATTGTGACGGCGACCTCAAGCAGTTCATCCACGAATACTTTGGTGTTCCGGCCCCGACCTGATGTAGCCCCGACCTGATGTGGCCCAGACTGGCAAGATGGCTGCCCCGCGTTAGCTAATGCAGCTATTTGGAACTGACCGTCTGCAGGCCTGGCATCGAATGGTCCTCGATGACCAGTTCATTGCGGTGAATGGGTACTTCCGGCGGCGCCTTGATCCCTAACCGAACCTGGTTGCCCTTGATCTGAGTGACGGTGACAGTAATACCGTTGCCGATCTCAATTGACTGGCCCTTTTTGCGGGAGAGCACGAGCATGACTGGTTTCCTTTCCAAATAAACATGCAATGGTTAATGAATAGACTCGCCGACTACGGCATTTCTTTCTGCAAACTTCAATCCAAACCGGAATTTTTTCAGGAATTCAACAAAACCCCGAAAAACGTTCAGCTGGCTTGCTAGCTGATTCACTGCTGTGTGCCGTATTGCGTCTCGTTTTGACACACCTCGCTCATTACGGGAAATACTGGCAACGACGAACGTGGTTAGTCCTTGTTCGTGCAGGTTGTTTTCTGACCCTTCTGCTTTCGCTCGCGGCACCGTCCACTATGACGGGTTTCCGCAACTTCATAAAACTTGCTGACATTACCTTGCAGTTGCCCAAAGATGTTAGTCCGTCATCGGAATAAAGTTATCTACACGAAGACCATGAAGACGGCGGGCGCATCGGTCGAGGTGTATTTCGAACGCTGGCGTTGCAGCGACGGAAAACGCCTCGGTACGCCTGGCCCCGGCAAGTCAGTGAGGCCGTCGGCATAAATCACAGTTCAACCCCCGCGTCCGCGAACTGGGCGGGTATTACGATCGGAAAACGATCGAAACCGTGGCGGCGATTTGACTTTGAGTTGCAATATTTTGGCTACGATTTCCCCGGCCAGACCCCAACCGACAGCCGCTGAAGGCCTCAGGCTGGTAACGGGCGATGGATTTTTCCGAATACTGGATAAAAGTACAGTACCTCGCCTTGACGGTCAATCGGGAATCGTCATAACTGAAAGTTGCCCGGCTGTTTATCGCGGAAAGGATGTCCCCATGCTGGTTTTAACCCGTCGAGAAGACCAAAAGGTTTTGTTTCCCAACCTCGGCATTGCCGTTGAAGTGGTCGCGATCCTGGGCAATACGGTACGCCTGGGCATTGAGGCCCCGCGGGAAATTCGCATTGTTCGCAGCGAGCTGGAACTGTTTCCCGATCCGCCCGCAACGACCACCCCAAACCCGTCCCCTGACGGCTCGTCGGTCAAATCCGAAGTACGCAACCGTCTTAACGCCGCCAACCTTGCCATCCACCTGGCCCAGAACCAGATGCAGCAGGGATTGGCCGAGCGTGCCGAAGAAGCGCTGGAGCACGCGCTGGCCTGCCTCCGCTCGCTCGACGAGGCCCTTTCGCCCGAGACGCGGCAGCAACTGGCCGCCAGCGCTGTACACGAGACCCGCGACAACTATGCGGTGGGAACCGCGGCCATGGTGGCCTTGATCGTGGGCGAGAACCGACCGGAACGGCACAAGGTGAACACCGCCTTGTCACAACTGGGATACGAAGTCGTTGAAGTCGATGACGGTATGACGGCGGTTCGCTGGCTGGCCGATCATGAACAACCGTCCGTGATTCTGATGATTGCCCCGGCCAGCCACGACGAAGCGGCGGCGGTCGATTTACCCCAGGTGGAAGTCGAAGGCATTCGCGGTTTGCGCCGCGATGCGGCAACGGCTCTGGTCGGCGACTGCACCGTCAATGGCTGGTTTACCGATCATGTGGATGTGGCGTTGTTGCTGCAGATTGCTTCTTAATCATCCGACATTGACCGTCACGCACAGGGTAGCACGGGACCGCCCCGTCCACGAGCGCCGTAAAGCCCCGCATTGACTCGTATGCGGTCCGTGAACAAGCCCCCACCAAACACCTTGTTACGTCCCCAAAAACTTGAAAGCGTGCTGTGGCTGATCGCCAGTAACCATCCGCCAGGAGAACGATGCAAAGTGCAGGGGTCCGCCAGTCCAGCGGGTGTCGAGGCGTGCCTGTCTTTTTTGCGTCAACCAGACTAGACCGACGCCAACGACCATTTCATGGCGAATCGACTGAGGCGAAAAGAGTTATCGATATTGAGTTTTTGCTTTAGCTTGCCGCGATAGGTTTCAACGGTCTTCACGCTAAGCTGCAGCTGTTTCGCAATTTCGATCGTCGACCAGCCCTCACCGATCAGTTCGAACACTTGCAATTCGCGATTGGACAGTCCGGCGATGGCCGACTCGCCGCCGGTATATTCGGTGGCTGACAAGCCTGAAACGAGGGACTGTTTGACCAGTTCGCTTACCACGATTTTGCCTGCCATGATTTCGCGCAAGCCATTCACCAACTCGTCCGGCTCCTCATTCTTCGTGAAGTATCCGCAAGCCCCGGCCGCCAACGCACGCTCGGCATAAACGGACTCGTCCAGCGAAGTCACCACCGCCAGCTTTGTTTGCGGACAACGCCTTCGGATTTCGTGTAGAAGATCCAGCCCACTTTCAGATGGCCAGCGCAGCTCGCCAAGCACCATTGCCGGCTGCAAGGCAGCGGCCCGTTCCCTAGCCACAGCGGGTTCCCCAGCCTGACCAATCACTTCAAAACCCGGAGCCCGCCGCAGCATACAGGTTAAGCCAAGCCGTGTTAAAGGTTGTGGTTCGACGACCAGCACCGACCAATCGGGGTAATTTCGCAACATGCGCCTTGCTCTGGGTGAAATTCAATGCCAACGACAATCATCCGGACAGATCCGGATCGCGAACGAAAAATCGATTCGACAACGACAAGTTTTTTGCGACGCAGTTTAATTGATATCAAAACTCGACCGTGTATCAAATATCAGCTGACGTTAATTGACAGGGCACACCCCAAAACAGTCAAGGACTCGCGTTACAACTGTGCCTTGACTGCTAGCAAAGGCAATCGAGCATGTCGCGACTGCACTCGTCCGGTAAGCGTTGGCAGGATGCCGATGTGGAATAAGACCCGGTTACCGCCAACAACAACCTGCCAAGCGACGCCGTTCTCGCGTGGTGAGCACCCAAACCACCAGCAGAAATAAAGGAATGCCGAACGCCGAAGGCTCGGGAATCGTCGCAATCGAACTTGGGCCATCAATGCTGCAGCAAACGAAATGGCCGTCAACGGATTCCACCGTGTCGGTTGAATTGGATTGTGACAGACGGTGCAGCATGAACTCGAATTCAGCTGATTCGCTGGAAAGGGATTCGGCCACAAGGAATGGTGCTGGACCAGTCGCGGCAGGCAAGTTATCCGTTATTGGGTCTGATGTGGCTTCCGCCTCGTTGTTTTCTCCCTGGCTGGTCACGATATCTCCATCCGCGTTTGCCACCACGAGGACGGCAAGGAGGCTGCCAAAAAGTGCCAGCAGACCAGTTCTGAGTGTGTGTCCTGAAGAATTCATTGGCTGCAATCCTTTCCCGACTGTTATAACGGGCATGAAGCGTTATGCCCCGACAACGTAATCGAACGGATTGGCCACAACTTTCCGAAAAAGCGCCAGATTCCGGATATTCTGTCCCTGGCTTTCCCTTGGCAGCGCGCAAAAAACGCCCGCCAGTTCGTGAACAATGCTGTGCGGGCGCGGACACCGTGTGTGCTCCGTTAATCAGTAAACCGTTAACGAATAATGTTGGTCAACTCCTCAAGCACCTCGTCGGCGACGGTAATCGTTCGGGCATTGGCAGAGAAGCCGCGTTGCGCGACGATCAATTGCGTGAACTCGAAGGCCACGTCCACATTGGATCCTTCCAGCTGACCGCCGCGGATGGCACCGCGCCCACCGGACGCGGCTGCTCCCAATTCCACATTGCCGCTATTCAGGGATGCTTCGTAAAAAGAACTGCCGACAGCAATCAGTCCCTGGGGATTGCGGAAGATGGCGATGGCCATTTGTGCGATGTCAAAGCTTTCTCCGGTCGATGAGATTCCCTGCAACACCCCATCCGAATTGACGCGAACATTAACCAGTTTGCCTGGTTCCAGACCATCCTGATCGATGGCCATGGAAAAGGGTGCAGCAATCTGGATCAGTTTCGAGAGATCGATATTAAACGTCTGTTCCTGCAGAATGTCATTAAATCGAACCGTTACTTCCGCCATGCTGTCGGTCAGGCCATTGACGCCGACCAGCGTGCCATCATCGCTGAATTCAATTCCCTCAACGCTGCCTTCAACGACCGTGCCATCCCCGTCGGGCAGGCTAAAGTTGAGATTCCACGTATTCACACCCACCTTTTCAAACTGGTAACCGAGTGAATGCGCGCCGCCCCGCACGTCAAATACCTCCGATTCTCCGGTCAGCACATCGCCATCGCGCCCCACCGTGGACGCCAGCAAGCTATGCGGGAGGAAGTCGGTTTGACCT
Source organism: uncultured Pirellulaceae bacterium (assembly GCA_947258905.1). Classification (GTDB taxonomy): domain Bacteria; phylum Planctomycetota; class Planctomycetia; order Pirellulales; family Pirellulaceae; genus CAJQPP01. The sequence goes on from CAMYKF010000528.1 coordinate 9,406, forward strand.
GTATTGCCGGTCGCATCGTCGATGGCAACGGCAACCATTGATGTGCCTGCCTCGTCATTGGTTATGACCAGATTGCCGGACGCATCCAGCGACGCCGCGGCGCCTGTCAAAACCGTATTCAATTCGTCAACGATTTGACCAAGCGTGGTCGTACCATCGACCGGCAGGATGACCGAGAACGGTGAACCGTCGTTGTTGGTTCCCGTCAATTCAAGGGTATCTCCTGTGTCGTAGTCGACGAGGTTGGTATCGAGATCATTTATCAACGTGGTGGACGTGGCGGGTGCACCCGCGACCTCAAAAGGATTGGCCGACATCAGCACCTGGGCTTCGGGCCCGGCCGCATCGGCTTGCAAGTTGCCGTTAAAGCCCACATTCCGGGTAGGCTCGCCGAGGATCGTTTCGCCCAGCGGAATACGAATGCGGTCATCCCCGGAGACTTGAAACGAGGGACCAGTCAGGTTGTTCTCGCCCGTGGGTCCAAATCGCTTGACCGGAAAGCCGGTAGCAGGATCAATGAGAATACCGGCTTCATCAAGCGAGAAGGCGCCGGATCGCGTGTAGAAATCCTGATTTCCGTCGGTGACGACGAAGAATCCATCGCCCTGCAAGGCGAAGTCCAGTGGCTGGCCTGTCGCGTTGAACGCTCCCTGGCCAAAGTTCCGTGCGATTTGCCCGGTCTTGGTCCCGGAGCCAATCTGAATTGGGTTGGTGCCCCCGACAGACACCCCGTTTCCGTTGGTGGCAGGCGAAAGCAGTTCGTACATCAGGTCGGAAAACACGATTCGCTGGGTCTTGTATCCCGTCGTGTTGATATTGGCCAGATTGTTGGCCACCATGTCGAGCTGTCGCTGATGGGCAAGCAATCCCGAAACACCGGTGTTCAATGAGTTGGGCATGGTTTTCCTTTTTTGGGCGTGTTGGAATGACTGGGTTGGCTAACGGGCGAAAGTTCGACTGATTCTGCCAGGGGTTGAACCGCACCGGGTCACGGCGCAAATACTCCGGTGACCTGATTCACCGGCACCGTGTCGTCGCCGATGACCACGTTGATCCGGCCCCCTTCGACAAACACTTCATCCACGTGTCCCTGGCGTGGTTCGACATCACCTGGCAGCAAGTAGCTGACCTGCTTGTCAACCAGGCCGAAACCGTTGAGTAACTGCTGTGAATAAAGCACATCGGCAAATTGCACGTTGAGCTGTTCGATTCCCTCCACGGTGGAAAACTGTGCCAGCTGGGCAATGAAGTTCTCCTGCTTGACAGGCTCAATGGGGTCCTGATTTTGCAATTGCGTTACCAGCAAGGTCAGAAATTGATCCTTGAGTTCTGCAGTGGGAATACTTCCGCTAATTTCCATCGGGCACCTCCTGTTAATCCGATTGCTGATCCAATGACTCTGCTATTTCCTAAACGACCATGTCCAGCCCGTCGGTGGTTGACGACGAGACTTGCGATCGCGTGTCCTGTTCCGCCTGGTGTTGCTCAGCGGCACCGTCCTGACGCGGTTGCTCGCCGGTACCAGGGAATTCGTGACGCCGCGGATCTGCGTGCTGATCCATTCCCTGGTGAGCGACATCGACGTCCAAAGAGTGTCCGTTTTGCAAATCGAGCGATTGAATCAACGAATCGATGTTGCGCTCGAGCACCGTATGTGCAAGGGCCAGTTCCGTGACGATTCTGATGCGTGTCATTTCTTCGCTTCGGATAATATCGACGGTGACTGCTCCCAGTTCCGGAGGAGCCAGTTGAAACTGCACGCGAGATGATTCCGCCAGATACGGCTGCCGCACTCCCGACAACTGTTCAATCGATCGAATTCCTCGCAAAACCTGCTGGACCATTGATTGCGATTGATGATCGCCGACCAACTCACTCCGAACGATTCCCTCGCCGCGGACATCAGTTACACCTACTGGCGCCAGCGAGGCCGCATCCGTGTCTGCAGCCATTGCTGCTTCCGCAATCGGTGCCGCCACCACTTCACCCCTGCCAAGTTGATACTCAAATTTCGTCACCGCCTCATGAACACCACCGGCATGCACAGACGGCTCGCTGGTGCGCGGCAACGGTTCAGCTTGGCCGATAAACGGCTGCCGATCAGAAGTTGGGGCTGTCCGGTCGCTGTTTTTGTTCGCGTTAGCCGGTTCGGGCAAACCATCTACCGGCGAAATGACAACTTGCGGCTTGAAAAGACTTTCTGTAGCTGGTGACGTTACTGTCGTGGGTGACTTTACAGCTTCGCTGTACCCGAGAGGCCTGAGCGGATCGGCCGTTGCCTTCTTCGCTGCAGAGCCTGAGGATTGGATTTGCGGAAACAAATGATCAGGCGTTTGAGGCGCCGTTTCGCGCTGCCCTGGTCCTGTTGGCAGAACTCCATGTGATCCGCTGGCCGGCAACGACTGTGACCGTGTTACCGTGTTCGTTCTGTGCGAAGTTGCCGTCTCGGCAAAACTGGTGATCTCTTTCGGAGCAACTCCAGCCACCTGTTTTTCCAGTGAACGAAGTGCCGGGTCTTCCGATACACCTGGCCCGGCATGGCCGCCGGATGCTGCTGCCACCTCGATTGCCGGCCCCTTCGGAACCCTTTCCTTCGCCGTCCCGGGACGCGTTTCATCCGGGAAATTTCTGTCAGGGGATGCATCTACGACTTGCGCAACGTCCGTCGAAAATTGGCCAGTAGTAGCGGACCGATGGTTGTTGACAGTGGCCGTCGACTCCGTAGCTCCGTGTACGGGAACTGACGGATTCTCACGCCCTGTCGCGTCGGATGATACATGACGACTGGCAAACAACCGCGTTGCTGCGGCCGGCAGGCCATTCGCCTGTGGTGACGTTTCACCTTGCCGAGCCGTCAGGTCAGGACGGTCGGCTATTGCCGGCCAGTATTCAGCAGTCTGATTGTCCGCCGCGCTGGCTGCTGTTTCGGGCCGTGGTAGCTCAAAGCTGTCAGCCACGATGCCGTCAGCGGGGTAGCCGTGATTGGAAATGTGTTTTGTTGTTTGCCCGGCGATGAAGTCGGCACCAGTCGCCATCTCAACTGTCTCAACTGGCTCGACTGCCTTGACTGTTTCGACCGCCTTGACCGACTCGATTTCCGGCAACTCGACTGGCGAAACTGCCACTCCGTATTGCACGGGAAAACTCTGCTTGTCAGCCGAGCTCGCCGTCTCCGGTTCGCCCCATTCCACTGGCCGTTCAATGATAGTTTCCTGAGAAGACGCGGTGTTTTGGCCACCAGCGTTTTCCCTTGTATCCGGCGTTGGGCTGAAAGTCTTCCCGAGAACGGCAACACTTGACCGACCAAGTCGTGCGTCACCGGCCGGCCAGTGGTTTTCAGCCGATTGCAGCGACACATCAACCGGTTGAGAATCGACGTTTGCGGACGGTAACGTCGCGACTTCCCCGATGAATTCGTGTTCGGATTTGACGATTGACGGATCAACGAGACCGGTGGAGTGCGATGACGAATGGATGTCGCTTAACTGCTGGAGTCGGGCGGCAAATTCAGAGGGTACGATGTCGTTTCCTCTTTCAGCCGCTTGATTTTGCAGGCCGGGAGTTACGGGCGCAGGCAGATTTTGACCCATTTCTTGTGGTATGCCGCCCACACCGCCATTCGCCAACAGGAAAACTGTCACTACCGTTGATCGCCCCGCTCAATATCGATATGCCTCGAAACGGGCCATCCAAGCAAACAACATGCCATCATCAGCGCAAGCCTGGATGAAAGCTGTCGAAAAAATTACGCACCGACAACTTGTAGCGATCACGTTACGGTTACTGACCGGGCTTGTTCCAGTCAGCTTGCGAAGCGGCCCCGCGATGGCGTAACGACGCGATTTCAATGATCTTGCACCCCAGGGTGCGATGGCGGACTGCTTATTTGTCCGCTGCAGGTGGGCGATTATTTCCTGGTTGAAGAAAAGATTTCCGCCGCGGCCAGGATCACGGTGTTTGCAGGGAAATCAGCCCTTGCTGTCGGTAAAGCCGGATTTTGTTGGACAGTGTACGGGTGGTGATACCAAGAATAGCTGCGACAGCCGTCTTGTTACCGTTGGTTCGATTCAGATTTTCCAGAATGACTCGCCGCTCAATTTCCTGCAGACTGGTTTCGTACATCCAGTCCGGCAAGGACTCCGGTGACATGGGTTTGTCGAGCACCGGCAGGTCGGTCTCACAGATCCATTCGCCCTGGGCCACGATACAGGCACTCAAAATGACATTGCGCAGCTGCCGCACATTTCCGGGCCATGAGTATTGGCAGATTCTGGCAAGTGCCTTTTTGTCAAAGCCTCGCACTGCAGATTCCGATTCATGGCGGTATTGCTGCAGAAAATGGTTGGCCAGCAGGGGAATGTCCTCGTGTCGCTCCCGGAGCGCGGGCAAATGAATACGGAGCACGTTGAGCCGATAGAACAGATCCTCGCGAAACAGTCCATTGCCAACCTGTTCGGCCAGGTCACGATTGGAAGTTGCCACGACACGCACATCGCATTTCAATGTTTCGTTGCTGCCGACACGCTGGATCTCATTCTCTTCAAGGACACGCAGCAGCTTGGCCTGTGTGAACACGGGAACCTCGCTGATTTCGTCCAGGAGGAGCGTGCCGCCATCGGCCCACTCGAATCGGCCGGGGCGCATTCGATCT